>JBEKCX010000020.1:0-15174 GCA_050014655.1 Occallatibacter sp.
TTTCTCAGTTTCGCTAAGGTCGCGGTCCTCAAGTTTCATCTTTCTCCTCCATTTCAACTCAAATCGTGACCCCGGTTCAATCGATTCCATGAAGCAATCTTTATTCCAGCCGCCACACAAGTCGGCGGCCCACCTACACCATCGCCCGCTCCATCACCATCAGGTACTGATTCAGCACCGAGGAGGTGAGGGCTTCGGGGTTGAGGTCGAGGGTGAGCGCGCCCTGTTCGTGGAGGCGGGCGAGCAGCAGCTCGCGGCGGCCGGCCATCTCCTGGGCGGCAGCGGCGCGAAACATCTGCTCCACATTTTGGGGCCGGGCCTGGGCGATGGACTCGACCTCCGGCTGCGCCATGGCGCCAAACATCAGCACCTGGCGGCGCAGGAGTTGCACCGCGCCGTCGATGACCTCGGGGCGCATGGCGGTCTCAGCCAGATCCGTCACCCACAGAATCAGCGAGCGGCGCGGCTGCAGGCGGTTGAGCATAGCCGTGGCGCGCAGGTGGTCGGCCTCGCCGGATTCGGCATGAACCTGGGCCAGCGACTCGATCAATTGGCGCAGGTGGGCCGCGCCGCGGCCGGGCAAAAGCCGCTGCTGAATTCCCTGCCCGTAGGCCAGCAGGCCCACGCGATCGCCGGAGTAGAGGGCCAGTTGGGCCAGCGCCACAGCCGTTGTGCAGGCGTGGTCGAGCTTGGAGTGGATACACGCTCCCGGCTCGGCAACCGGCAATACCGGCTTGGCCGGCGATACGGCTGCCATCGCCACCCGCGAGCGCATCAGCCGCCCGCAGTCGAGCACGATCCAAACCGGCTGGCTGCGCTCGGTCTGGTACTGGCGGGTGATGGGGCTGCCGCGCCGCGCCGTGGCTGTCCAGCAAATGTCGCGCAGGTCGTCGCCCTCGCGGTACTCGCGCAGGCTCTCGAAGTCGCGGCCCAGGCCGCGCTGCTGCGCACGGCGCAGTTGCAGCTCGATCTGGCGGCTGCGGGCCAGGAAGATCTGCTGCTCCTCGCCGGCGCGCAGGGCGGGGTAGACGCGCACCGTCTGGGTGAGCGGCGCCCTTGCCCAGCGCTCGGTGAGCCCCAGCGAGGAGCGATAGCGCACGTAGAGCCAGCCCGTCTCGCAGTCGCCGCGCTCCTGGGGCTCCACGCGGTAGCGCAGGCTGGCGGGCACGCGGGGGAAGGCCATGAGCCGGTGCGTGGCGGGCTCGGCAACAAAGGCCGGCGGCAGATCGTCCACCAGCCGGCACTCGACGATGATCCGGCCCTGGTTCTCGACCGTCAGCTCGATCTCCGTCAGGCTGTCGAGTGCTGGTGCATTCGACCAGGAGCGGCCGGCGGTCAGTTGCTCGGGGCGCGGCAGGCGCAGGCCATCCACGAGCGCCGCCAGCAAAACCACCGCGTCCCACGCCAGCATGACGTAGGCCAGCCGCCCAAACCGAAAGCCCGCAATGAGCCAGAGAAAGCCCACCGCCAGCAGGCCGATGGCTCGCGGCGTGAGGCCGAAGCCCCAGCGCCGGCGGCGCTGGCAAGCGGCGCGGACCGGGGCGGGATGGAGCGAGGGAGAGATCATTTAAGCTCACCGGGCAGATCGAGGGCCAACGTGGCGTCTCCAGATTCCAACTCGAATCCGGGCAACTCCGGCATTTCACTCCCGGCAATACCTTGGAGAGCGCCCTGCAATGACGCAATGCTCATGAGAACCCGCTCAATTCGCTTCTCCTGGCGCTTCCACCGCGGAAGAGTGGCACGCTTCTCGGCCATAAGTTCGTCGTTGAGTTCGCGAAATGGAAGCGCAATTTCCTCTACAGTGGCACGAAACTCAGGCCCAATCATGTAGTCGTACAGCCTGTCCTTCTTTGTTTCTCGCCCCAAAGCCCTTTGCCTAGCTTCGGATGTCGAAATGATGCCCTGCCGAATGGCTAGCCCTAAAGCCAATGCATGGCTCGGTGTCGCACACCAGACTCCATCTTGAAGTCCAAATGCCTGGAGACCTTTCGGCAACACTTCGCTCACGATTGTCACCGTATCCGCTTTGGCTTCCGCCGCATCCTGCTTTGCTTTTGATGTCCATTCCCCGCTCCAGTCCTTCGCTCTCTTCGTTTCCCAGAGCATTGTCCCGACAGCTCGGCCCATCTCGCCTAGTATGCGTTGGAGAATATCGGCGCCTCGGACACCTGTCTTGACCGGCTCGATTGTATCTTGCGGGAACATCTTCCGCAGCTTCTTCTCAAAGTCAATCTCCAGAACATCCCCTTGTGTTTGCTGCGAGCCCTGTGTTGCTTTACGCTGAGCCTCCTCTAGCTTTATTTGCATGTCGGAAATTGTCTTTTCCAGTTCGGCGCGCTTTAGCCTGGCCTCTTCATCTTTAACCTTGCTAGCTTGTTCATAGATCGCCCCCCGCCGCTCATCGACCTTACGAGCAATCTCAAGATCAATATCCTTAGCCTTTTGATCAACGGCGTCTTTTTCCTTTCTGAGCTGGAGTTCCGCGTTCTGGGCCGTTGTCAACTTATTTTGAAGCTCCTTAGCCTTCGCTCGCTCCGCTTCAAGTTCTGGCGAGAGTTCTTTCAGTACGTCCTTGCGCTCGGCCGCTGCGATCTTTTGCCGTTCTACCGCAATCGCCTTGTTGACCTGCGTTTGTATTGATGCCTCCTTTTCGGCAAGTTCTCTTTCTCTTGCCGCTAGCGTGGTCTCAAGATTCTTTGCTGTGGCCACTTTCAGATCAGCTTCTTCATTAGCCCTTCTGATAGCCTCGCTCGATTCTGCTTTAAGTTGGCGTTCCGCATTCTGGGCCGTTGTCAACCTTTCTTGAAGTTCCTTAGCCTTTGCTCTTTCCGCCTCAAGTTCCGGTGAGAATTCTTTTAGTACATTCACGCGCTCCACTGCTGCAATTGTTTGCCGTTCTGCCGCAATCGCCTTATTGACCTGCGTTTGTATTAATGCCTCTTTTTCGGCAAGCTCCCTTTCTTTTGCCGCTAGTGTGATTTCAAGATTCTTGGCGTTGGCCACTTTCAAATCCGCATCTTCCGCCGCCCTCTTAATGGCTTCGCTTGATTCTGCTCTTATCTGAGAAATCATCGGACCAGCGAGCGTCTCATCAAGCCGAATGACTTCGCCGCACTTTGGACAACTGATTACTAAGTCTTGTAGCATCGGATTACTCTCCTTTTTGGCGATTCCAGCCAAAGGATTAAAGCCATCATTGCCGCGGCACCGGCACAGCGGCAATCACGTCGGCCAGCACGCGGTCGGCGTCGAAGCCCTCCAGCTCGGCCTCGGGCTTGAGCATGATGCGATGGCGCAGCACCGGCTGAACGGCGCGCTTCACGTCGTCGGGGACCAGGTAATCGCGGCCATCGAAGGCGGCTGCCGCCTGGGCCACGCGCATGATGCTCACGGCGGCGCGGGGACTGGCGCCCAGCAGCAGCGTGGGCCACTCGCGGGTGCGCCGGGCAAGCGAGAGGATGTAGCCATACAGCTCCGGCTCAATGCGGATGGCCCGGACCTCGGCGCAGGCCGCTGCCAGCAGACCCTCGGGGATGGGCGCGAGGGACGCATCCTCCAGCAGGCCTGCGCCCGACCCGGCGTGGTGGCGCTCAAGAATCTGCAACTCCTCTTGCTCTGCGGGGTAGGCCACGCGAATCTTGAGCAGGAAGCGGTCCAACTGCGCCTCGGGCAGCGGATAGGTGCCCTCGAAGTCCACCGGATTCTGAGTGGCGAAGACGGTGAACCAGGCGGGCAGCGGGCGGCGCACGCCGTCGGTGGTCACCTGGCGCTCTTCCATGCACTCCAGCAGCGCGGCCTGGGTGCGCGGAGGCATGCGGTTGATCTCATCCACCAGCAGCAGATCGGTGAAGACCGGCCCCTGGTGGAAGCTGAAGTTCTGGGCATCGGAGGCGGCGCCGGGGCGGAAGACGGTGGTGCCCAGAATGTCGGCCGGCATTAGGTCGGGGGTGGCCTGCACGCGCTGGAAGCCCAGGCCGAGCAGCCGGCCCAGAGTCTTCACGATCAGCGTCTTGGCGATGCCCGGCACGCCCTCCAGCAGCGCATGGCCCTGGCAGAGAACGGCGATCAGCACCTCCTCGATCGCCCCTCCCTGGCCGGAGATTACCCGCCCCAGCTCAGCGCGGGCGTGGGCGATCAGTTGGCTGGTTGCGTGCAGTGTCCATAGCGAAGTATTCGCGTGTCGATCCGTTTCCTGGCTCATGAAGCCCTTTCCTGCTGTTTGGAATGAATCTTCTCAGATTTCGGAGTCTGGCCGCCGGTTTTTTGCGCGGCAAGTATCTCTTCCTGGTGGCCATGCAAGGCCTGCACCAGCTTGAGCGCCTCGGCGGGATCGGCGGTCTCGCCCCACGCGGCCTCTTCGCAGGCGGCCAGATCGGCCTCCAGGCTGCCGCCGGCCTGGGGATAGCGGCGGCGAATGGCCGCTGCCAGATCGACCGCGCTCATCTGGCTGCCGCGCGGGCCGTTCGCCCCGGCAAAGCGCAGGCTATGCCGCCGGAAGCGCTCCCAGGCAATGGCCACCGCCGTTGACGCCGCTCCGGCTTTGCGGTAGAGCGAGCCCAGCGCGTCGATAAACTCGATGGGCGTGGCCCGCGCGGGCTGTGGCAGGTCGCGCACCGGCCCGCTGCGCCGGCTGAAGCTGAAGATTACCAGCAGGCCCAGCGCCGGCAAGCCCCACCGAAGCATGGACAGCGCCGGCCCGGCGGCGAAGCTCCAGTTGGAGCGAATCTCCCCGTGCAGCGACTCGTCCCAGTAGAATTGATGCCCCTCGCGCGGACCGAGCGAGTTGAGCAGCAGGTCGAGATCGTGGGCGCGGGCCAGGCTGCCGTTTTCGAGCGGCGTGGAGTTGGCCCACCACACAGCGTGGCCCTTGCCCCAATCGAACTCGACCACCGCCGGCTGCCCCGCGCAACTGTACTCCACGCGGTGCGCCGGGTTGCCCTCCGTCCAGACCGCTTCGGGCTTCATCCACACTTCGCCGGAGTTGGATAGCGGGTCCAGCCCCTCGGGCTCCAGTTGGCAGGCTGTCAGAGCGGATTCCTTGCGCTTGCGGCTGGCCTTGCCGGGCAGAATGGACCCGCCCCGCAGCCCGGTCGCAAGCACCCGCCCTCCATGCTCCAGAATCGTCAGTACCGACTTGACGTCTTCCTCCTCATGGACGAGGGGCTGAGCGATGATGACGACCGTGCCGGGCCCCGCTTCCGGAGCCAGTTCGGCGAGCGGCCGCTCCCAGCGCTCGACCGAGTAGCCGGAGCGCAGCAGCGTCTCATAGGCGGCGCGGGCGCCGTGCTGGCCGGATAGATATGTCGAGGGCATGGGATTGTCGTTGTCATTTTGCTTGGGCCGGAGAACGCCGGCGGCCACAGCCAGCGCCAGACCGATGCCCAGGCACCAGAGCAGCAGCTGGCGGTCCTTGGCGTCGAGCGAGGGAAAAAACCATGAATGGCGTTGGGGCTTCGACTCGGGCCGATAAGCGGTTGGCATCGGCGGTTCAATCCCGGGTCCCAGCGGGTGATCGATCGCAGGAGGTTGCGGCTTCTTGATCCAGGGTCGTTGCGGTTCATCCTCTTCGACCCTCACCAGCAGAAAAGAGATCGCAAAGAGAAGAAGAAAAATGGCCCGGCCCAATAGACTCAGCCGACTGTTCCTGAGAATCAACGAAGTCAGCAAGCCCGTTATTGCGCCTGTCTGGAGGAGCCAGCGCAGCAGCTCTTGCCCATGTAATTTCTTTCGCTGTCTCAGGAAGCCGACCATGATCGCCGATGCGCAAATCAGCGCAGCGAGCAGCCGTGAATAATCCCAAATGCCCCATGAGGAGAGGAGCTTCATCGCGCCGCGCCTCCCCTGGCTCCACTCGCGGAGATCAACGCGGCCGCCAGTTGCTCGGCGGCGTGGTAGTCGCTCTCGGCTGCCGCGCGCCCGCCGTACCAAATGCGCTCGAAGCTGCCGGTGAGCGTGGCCAGTCCGGCCTTTCGCGGGTCTTCCGGGGCTACCAGCGCCAGGTACTCGCGGGGAGTGCGGGCGCGGTCCGCCGGCCACAGCCGCCGCGATTCGAGGCGCGAGATCGAGGCCCAGTAGAGGAAGTGAATCGCCTGGCGCCATTGGCCCGCCGCGGCGGCCTTGCGCGCGTCCTCGAGCCACAGTTGCCAGTCGCGGGCCGAGGCTGCTCCGGAGCCGGAAAACGCGCCCTCCGGTACCAGCCGCGTGCGCCATCCGCGCTCCAACTGCATCAAGCCCCAAACCAGCCCCACGCAGACGGCCAGAATGAATCCCCAGAAGATGAGGCGGCCGATCCACACCGAGCGGGAAGCCACTTTGGAGATGCTGTCAACGATCCGGTCGATCAAGCGGCCGAGCCAGTGGCTGATCCGTTTCAGAATCCTGTCTAAAAGGGATTCTTGCGCCGCTGGCTGCTCTAGATTGCGGAAGCTGGGGTCGGCCAGCACCTGCGTCATTGTGGCGCGCTCCTGGGTGTAAGCGGGCGGAGCGGCGGGCGCGGCATCGATCTGGGCCAGGTCCCCGGCCAGCCGCGCCGTGGCGTCCTGTAGCAGCTCAGTCGGGCTGCGAACCGGCGGCCCCGAAGGCGCCTCGGCGGGCGCTTGCTTTGCCCCGGTCGCGGGCTTGTCCGAGGGTTTGGCGGCGAGCTTGGCATCAGGCTTGGCATCCGGCTTAGCGGTAGCCGCGGCGGCGGGCTTGGCGGCCTTGTCCGCACTCCGAACCTTGGCAAACAGCGCCCGCAGCCACTCGAAGCTCACCAGCCGCCGTTTGGAACCGGCGCCGCCGCCCGCGCCCGCCGGGGTCGTCGCCGCGGCGGGAAGACGATCATCGGTTCCAACCAGCGCGGGATCGCAGGTTGCGGCATCTCGCGCCTTGGCGCAGGCCTCGACGACCGCCGCGAGCGATTGCAGGTGGCTGCGGTGCTCTTCGAGCGAAACATCGCGCTGCTGGCTGGCAATGGGGGGAGCGGCTGCCTTGGCGGCGGGAGGAGCATCGGCGCGGCCCTGCGCGGCAGCCAAAACCGCTGCCAGAGCAACGCCTGCGATGAGGGCGCGAGCCGTCACGGCTGGGAATCCTCCGTAACGGAAGCGACGGGGCTGTCTCCGCCGGGCGGAGTCGAGGGCGCGGTCATGCCAGCCTCTTCCATCATCCTCTCGATGTCGTACCCTTCATGCCGTATGCGCTGATCATAGTAATAGTAGAAGAGCGTCACGGTGACTGAGCAAGGAGCCGGGGTCAAACCGCATTTTCCGATGGAGGCGGTGCGGGCGGCGGGGGCGCAACCAGCCCGGCCTGCTGCATCATCCACTCGATATCGAAGCCCTCCAGGCGGATGCGCTGATCGTAATACAGGAGAGTGAGCGCGATGCCGTAAACGGGCAAGATGAGCGCCAGAACGGTAAAGCCAACTGCGCGGCGGGCAATGTCCATCACCAAGTGGAAGGCTTGCGCGTGTTGCGGGCCGTGGAAGCTGGGAATCAGCGCCAGGATAGTCATTACTGCCAGGGTGATCCCTATTGAAAGCATCCAAGCGAGCACTGCGGCCAGAATGTAGAAACCCCCGGTCCCTTTGCTAAGAGAGATGCTACGCTTGAGCGCAGCCCAGGCGCCAATCTTCTCGATCACGCAGGCGGGGAAGGCCAGCGAGAGCCGGGACAGCATCCAAACAAACAGAGCGAGAAAGACCAAAACGAATATCACGGCGAGGATTGTTTCCGCGCTGGTCATGCCTGCTCTTTTCAGCAGGGCTCTCGCAAAAGCGAGGATAAACAAGAGTACAAACCATGCGGCGTCAGGAACCACCAGGAGAATGAGGCTCTGAAGCGTCAGGAGCCAGGCATACCTCCATCCGCGCCGCCAGACGGCATTGTAGGCGCCGCGGAAGGTAATCTTCTCGCCCATATAGGCACGGGATGCAGCATGGCTCATGGCCGCCATGGCTTGCGCCGTGGCCCCCAGCAGGACCGGTATGGCCGCCAGCACCGCGAGAACCTGTAGCAAACCTGCCAGGAGTCCCGCCCAATGAGACCCCGGAGCCCCACGGCCTGAGCCCAACCGCGCAAAAAGGTACGGGAGGCCGTAAGCTGTGCCCAGCACCACGGCAGTTGGTGCCACCGAAATCTTCAGAAATACGAGGAACCGCGAGCGGTAAAGCTGCACGGTCCGGTCGAGAATCTCGCCCAGGTTCATGGGCCGCAGGGCGACAGTCACACAGCTTCTCCTACTTGCGGCGCTACTGGCGGCGGGCCGTCCTTGCGCAGCCGCTGGTCGTTGTAGAGCACCGCCAGAGCCGCCATCGTGGCCGCATAAGTCAACGACACGAAGAGTATCATCGCGGCAAGCCCGCCAACCCCCAATAAGCCGAGCCCGACATAACTCCACGGCGCGGCCGGATGAAGGTGCGCTGCCGCCGCGGCAACGGCGGCAATGACTGCCACCAGGATGGCGACGAACTCGATGGCCAGAAAGCCGGCATAGAGGACGAGATAGATGACCAGGATGACGAGAAAGATGCGGCCCATCGCTCCCCGGCTGAGCTGGAAGCTGCGCTTGATTGCCGCTACGGCAGCCAGCCCCTCCGTCACGCAGGCGGGGAAGGCCAGCGACAGCCGCAGCCCCATCAGGACCGCGTAAACAAGGGCTCCCAAGTACAACAGGAAGACCAGGGGCAGCAGCAGGAAGAGCGCGGAGGGAGGCGGCGCGCCGCGGTGGACAAAGGCGATTGCCCCGAGCACAACCGCCGCCTCAATCACGAGGAGCGGAAGACACGCGCAGAGATAGATGAGCAAGAGCAGGGCAACGTGCCGCCCGCCGCGCTGGAACGCGAGCCCGTAAGCCGCGCGAAGGGTGACCCTGACACCTGAATCCGCCTGCACGGACGCATAGCTTGCCGCCGCCAGGTAGATCGAGTAGATCGCCAGGCTCAGCAGCGCGAAGCCGATCAGGACCGGAATGACGACTCCCGGAGTCAGATGCTGAAGCATCGCCTCGGGCGAGGGCGGATTGGGAAATTGGCGGATCATCGGAATCCAGATGACCGCCTCCAGCAACCCGACCAGCAGCAGGACGATTCCCGACGGAATCGCCGCAATGCCCACCAGCAGCTTGAAATAACCGCGGGTGAGCCGGTAAGTGCGGTCAAGAACCTGGCCGATGGTTTTGGGGCTGAAGGAAGAAGGTCCAGCGGCGGATTGGACATAAGGCACAGCGGCCGGGACGGGCGGAACAGGAACATTGGATTCGTTCATCGGGATTCTCCGGATACTGCTGGTGGCGGTTCTGTGGGTTGCTGGATCTCTCCGGTTTGCGGCGGTTCGCGATCGGAGGTCCGCGGTTGGCGAGGAATCGGCGGCAGCCACGGCGCGGCTACCGGCGTGGACGGCGGGGGCGCAACCAGCCCAGCCTGCTGCATCATCCACTCGATATCGAAGCCCTCCAGGCGGATGCGCTGGTCGTAGTAGAACAGCGTGAGCGCGATGCCGTAAACGGGCCGGATAAGCGCCTGGACGGCAAAGCCAACGCCGTAAACGAAGAAGCCCAATATCAGGTCGACGGTTTGCGCGTATTGAGGGCCGCTGAGGCCGGGGATCAGGGCCACGACAATCGCCAGCGTCAGAATGATCGCTATCGAGACGATCCAGTTTAGCACCGCCGCCAGAAGGAAAAGGAGGAAGATGCGGCCCTTGGTCCCCTTGCTGAGCGAGTTGCTACGCCTGATTGCCGTCCAGGCGCCAGTCTCCTCGACCACGCAGGCGGGGAAAGCCAGCGAGAGCCGGAGCAGCATCCAGACAAAGCAGCCAAACAGAGCGACAGCAAACAAGACGACCGCCCAGCCCAGGAGCGTGTCGGCGCTGCCCGCGCCAGCCCTTTGCAGCAGGGCCGCCGCGCCGGCCGTGATGGACACAATTGCAATCCACGCGGCCAGCGGAGCCGCGCCGATAAAGAGACCCTCGAGGATCAGGAGCCATACATAGTGCCACCCGCGCCGCCAGACCGCTTTGTAGGCGCCGCGGATGGTAACCTTCTCGCCCAGATGGGCGCGTGCTGCGGCATGGCTCATGGCCGCCATGGCCAGCGCCACGGCTCCGAGCAGGACGGGGACGGCCACCAGCACCGCGCCGATAAGCAGCAGGCCCGCCAGGATTTCGGCGCCCGGAGTCGCGGAGCCTGCGCCGTTCGAGCCCAGCCAGCCAAACAGGAGCGCAAAGCCGCAAACAGGAACCAGCACCAGCGCGGTTGGAACCAGCGAGATCCCCAGAAATACGAGGAACCGGGCTCGGTAAAGCTGCACGGTGCGGTCGAGAATCTCGCTCAGGCTCGATGGGCGCAGAGGCTCATTCATTGGCGCTCCCTGGCTCCTCCGGGGCCGACGGCGGCTCGGGGACTGTGAACGAAGCAGCGCCCGGCTCAGCCGTCGACGCCGCGGCGACGGGTTCAGCCGCGAGCGCGGGCACGGTCATTCCGGCGGCCTGCATCATCCACTCGATGTCGAAGCCTTCCTTGCGGATGCGCTGGTCGTAGTAGAAGAGGGTGAGGCCGGTGGCGTACATGGGACCGATGAAGCTGTTGGTGAAGAACCCGACAATCTGCTGCGCCACCTGCACCCACAGCGGCAGGACCCCGTGGTGCGCGGCTGCCTTGAATGCCGCAACGACAAAGAACATCTGCGTAACCAGCGCCAGCCCAATCTGAATGATGGAGATCAGCAGCCCCATGACGAAGATGCGCCCCAGCGCCCCCCTGCTCAATTCGACGCTGCGCTTGAGCGCCTTGCGGGCCTTCAAATCTTCCACCACCGATGCCGGAACCGCCAGCGAATAGCGCAAAGCCATCACGATGGCATAGATGCCGGCCGGAATGCAGAGCAGCGCAAAAACGATGGAGACGCAGCCGAGGACCATCGCCGCCTTCGGGTCGCCGCCGGCTGCGGGTTGAGTAAACAGCCCCTTGGAACCGCCGTAGGCAAAGACGAACACAAGATAGATTGCGAAGATCACCAAAAATGGAAGGTAGACGATGAAGGCAGCGATAGCCATCAGCCACAAGTAGCGTCCCAGCCGCGGCAGGATGCTCCTGTAGGCGCCGCGAATGCTGGCCGGCTGGCCCAGGTACACCCAAGCCACGGCCCGGTTGTTCGCCGCTACGGAAGCGCCCGCAAAGATGATGAGCAACGGAAAGATCAGGAGCAGCCAGACCCCAAAGAACAAGGGCAGCTCCTTGGTCATGTGCAGCGACGTCAGCAACGCCGTCAGCCCAATCTGCACCAGGTCGAGCACCAGCACGATCCCGGCGTAGACGGAGGCGATCCCCGCAAAGAGGATAAAGTTGTTGCGGTAAAGCTGGGCGGTGCGGTCCAGTATCTCGCCGAGCGAGAGCGGGCGGAGGTTGGTTTCCATGCTGGGCTCCTCAGAATTCAGTTGGGATTGCTTGCCGGGATACTACCACAGGAAGAAATGACCTTGCCGTGCGCCGGTTACCTGAAGCGCGGCTTGAATTGACAAACAAATAACTGGCGCCGCATCTGTGCGATAAACTGGAGTCCCGTGCGATGAACGTCTCCAGCGCCTCGATGAACGAGCTTGCCAGGGCCTGCGCCCACTCCGCCGACCCCGCGGAATGGGAGGAGTTTGTGCGCCGCTCGGCGCCCCTGGCCTCGCTGGTGGTGCTGCGCGTTGCCCGGCAGTGGCTGAGCGGCCCATCTCAGGCAATCGTGGACGATATCGTTCAGGAGGTCTTCCTGAAACTGTGCGAGCGGGAGCGCCGCATTCTGAGGGATTTCGAGCCGCGCGGCGAGGATTCCTTCCTGGGCCTTCTGCGCATGGTTTCTGCCTCGGTGGCCAACGACTATTTCCGAAGAATGTACTCCGCCAAGAGGGGTGGCAAAGTGGTAACCATGCCGCTGGTCGAAGATGGGGTGCAGTTGCCCGCGGCCAGCGTGCAACCGGCCGCGCAGATGCGGCAGTCGGCGCTTCTGGCTCAACTGGACCGCAAGCTGCGCTCGGCGCCGGAGGTCATCGGCGAGCGCGACCGCGCCTTCTTCTGGCTCTATTACCGCCAGGGCTTCACGGCCGAGGAGATCGCCGGTCTGGCCGCCTCGGGATTGACGGCCAAAGGCGTGGAGAGCGCGCTGCGGCGCGTCACCGTCTGGCTCCGCGGCGAAGTTGAGCGGGCGGAGCCGGCGGCGCGCGCTGAATCCGGTTAGAGCGGGAAATGGTTCGGTGAAAGGACAGTTGCGCACAATTGCGTTAGATAGAGTGCAGATATGAAAGATGATTTGAATTCGGATCGCCCTCCGAACCTCGCGGAAGATGCCTTGAAGAAGGCGTTGGACGAGTTGATTGAGGGCCGTTCGTCCCGCGCTGAGACTCCGCGCGAAGAGAATGCCGGCTTCCCTGGCAGCGCGCCGGGCTCTTGTTTCGAGCTCGGCGCGTGGCTGCTGCCGCCCGGCAGCCAGGCCGATCCGGAGGGCTCGGCAAGCGCCTCGAAGCCGGCCAATGCTCCGAATCCTGACGCCCTGCTGGCTCACGCCTCCGAGTGCCCCTCGTGCGCTGAACAGTTGCGCGGGCTGTTCGCCGCCGCCTCGCCGGAGGAGGCAGCCGAGGTCGCTACGCTCTCCTCCGCCACGAGCGATTGGCAGCGAAAGCTGGCGGCGCAGCTTGCTCGCACTCCGCATCGAGCCGATGATCGGGGCCGCACGCGGGCGCGGCCTTTCTATCTGTGGGCGGGCGCCGGCCTGGCGGCATCGCTGCTTCTAGCCGCCGGACTCACCGGCTGGTGGCGCCTCGCCAATACCCCCGAGCGGCTGCTGGCCGAGGCCTATACCCATTCCCGCATCTTCGATCTGCGCATGCCCGGCGCGGGATTTGCCGAGGTAACCCCGCAAGCACATCTTCGCGGCGGAGCAACAGGCCGCGAATCGGCCCTCCTGCTGGATGCCCGCGCCCGCATTGAGCGCCACCTGGAGAGCGCGCCCGAAGATCCGCACTGGCTCCAGCTTGAAGCCCGCTCCGACGTGCTCGAAGAGAGATTCGATCCGGCCATCGACATTCTCGACCGCCTGCTGGCCGCCGGCCCCGTCAGCTCCGGTCTACTGGTGGACGATGCGGCTGCTTACTTCCAGCGCGGCGCCGCCACCGGCAGCGAGAACGATCGCGCCACGGCTCTCGAATACCTTCGCCAGGCCGACGAGTTGGCCCCCGGCGACCCGGTGGTGCTGTTCAATGAAGCCGTGGTGATGGAAGATCGCGGCCAGGTGATGAACGCCGTCGAGACCTGGAACCGCTACCTGCGCTTCGAGCGCGACTCCCGCTGGCTGGCCGAGGGACGCCGGCGCATGCAGGCGCTGGAGCAAAAGCTGAACCAGTTGAAGAGCCATCAGAGCCGCATGGAGCAGCACCTGGCCACGCCCCAGGCCATGCGCGCCCTGGCGGCCGATCCCGCCACTCTGGCCGCCATCGACGAGGAGCTCTCCAGTTTCCTGCTGCCACGCCTGCTCGACTCCGCCTTCCCCATGCCGGTGGATCGTTCTCGCGGTTCCCCATGCACGGAGAACTGCCTCGCCGCCCGCACACTGCTCCAAGCCCTTGCCGCTTCGCTTGAACGCAACCATCAAGATCCCTGGCTCACCCAGTTTCTTCCCCCCCATCTCCTGCCGCCCAATGACTCGACTCCCAGTTTGAGCTTCCTGGAGGCTGCCCACGCCCTTGCCCAGGCCCTCGATGACACCGGCAAGGGCGACCACGCCGCGGCCCGGCAGCAAGCCGCCGTAGCCGTCCGGCTCTTTCACTCGCTCGGCAACGCCGCCGGAGAGGACCGCTCGGAGCTGGAACGGGTTTACGCTTTGCAGCGGCTTTCCCTTCAAGACCGCTGCTACCAGGCGGCTCACGCGCTGCTGGGCCGCAACCCGGACCTGGCGGCGATTCAGATCTTCGACCTCGTCGAGGAGGGCGTCTGCGACACGGGGCCGGGAACCGCAACCAGCGACAATCCCTCCTTTGTCCGCGCCTTGCGCCTCGCCCAAGAGCACCACTATGCCCTTCTCGAAATGCGGGCCAGGAACATGCTGGGTGGAGCGGCGGTTGAGTCGGGGGATACCGAGGACGCATGGCGGATCTATCTCGCCACGATTCGAGGTTTCTACGCGGGAGATTATCCTCCCTTCCGGGCCTTCACCATCCTCTCCGGGCTGGCGGAGGTGGAGAAATCCACTCCCAGGGTCCATCTTGCACTTCTGCTCGAGCGGGAGGTGATGGGCGTCCTTGAGTTGACCCCCAGCCGCGCTTTGATTCCCTCCCAGCGCTTTGACCTGGCGATTGCCGCCATTCGCGCCGGCGACATCCCGGAGGCACGGGAGGAACTGGGCAAGATGCAGACCGAACTGGCCACGAACGAAGCCGCCAAGCCTCTCAAGGGGTTTCTGGCCGACAGCGAGATCGCCATGGCGAACCTCTATCTGAGCCGCGGTGATCTCGGTTCGGCGGCGGCGATGCTCGATACGGCGCACAGCGATATGATTGGCAGCGCCGACTCGGATGATCGAAGAGCCTACGCGGCGGCTCGCGGCCAATTGGAGCTCGCCCTGGGCCACCCCGAAGCGGTCGAAGCGATGCTCCGCGAGGCGATTCTTAAGGAAGAAGCCAAAGCCGGCAAGGTGGGTGCCGGGAATATCATCTTTGCGCAGCAAAACCGCGACCTGTATGCCGTTTTGGCCGGCGTCTGGCTGGCCCAGGGCCGTTCCCCGGAGGACGTTCTGGCTCTTTGGGAGCGGTATCGCCTGCGGGTTCTGGGCAAGCCGGTTCCCGTCTGCCCGGACAGGGGCCTCGCCTGCCTCCGACCAAGACTTCAGGATGCGCTCATCGGGCTTGACCACGACCGCTTCAGTCCCGGCGGACGCGAATCCGTCCAGGCGATGGGCCAAGTGGTCTTGCTGGATCGCACCCTGCTCTATCGCGCCAACGCCCAGGGAGTGGCGTGGACCTCAGTACCCGTGGGCAGGGAAGAGTTGCTGGCCGCCGCGGCGCGACTGGAACGCGCAGCCAGTTCTCCCGCAACCTCAGAGGACTCCGTTGACCGCGCCGCGCGCCGGGTGGGCGATCTGCTGCTTGGCCCGCTGAGCAAGGACTCCGCCGCAAACGGCCATTCGGCGGCAACTGGTCCGCTCCTGCTGGAATCCGATTC
>JBEKCX010000021.1:0-14824 GCA_050014655.1 Occallatibacter sp.
CACCGGCTCACCGGTTACCAGCGCGGTCAGCGCCGTGTGGAAGGTGTCGGCCGAGGGCGGGCAGCCGGGCAGATAGACGTCCACCTTGACGAACTCGTGGATGGGACGCACCACCCGCAGCAACTGGGGCACGACGACGCACGGAATCTGCTGCTGCGCGCTGGCGTTCTCGATGTAGGCCCGCTCCAGGATCGCCTCCGGACCGATGGGGTTGCGCATCGCGGGAACATTCCCCGTGATGGCGCAGTCGCCCATGGCGATGAGGAGCTTCGAGTGGGCGCGAATCTTTTTGATCTTCTTCTCGTCGTCCACCGAGGCCACGGCGCCCTCAACAAGCGCGATATCCACCTCGTCGGGGAACTCCTTGGCATCCACGATGGGGCTGTACACCACATCGGCGAGCTGCGCCAGCTCGAGGAGCCGTTCATCCATGTCCAGAAACGACATGTGGCAGCCGGAACATCCGTCCAGCCAGACTGTCGCCAGTTTCAGTTTGTTCATTGCGCTCCCCTCATCAGGTTCAGGTAAGGAAGAAAATCGGGATACTTGGGGTGATCGGAGCCGACCTTGCTCTTGTCGAACAGGGCTCCGGTGGGGCATACCTGCACGCACTTGCCGCAGCGCGTGCAACTGGAGCTTCCCCAGTTGTCGTGCAGATCGGTAATCACGATGGAGTTGATGCCGCGGTTGGCCACGTCCCAAACGTGCGCGCCCTCAATCTCCGCGCAAACCCGCACGCAGCGCGTACACAGAATGCAGCGGTTGTGATCGACGGTAAACCGGTCGAGCGAGGCATCGACAGTCAGCTCGGGGTTGCGATAGGGCAGGCGCACATGGGTCAAGCCCTGCGCCTGGCCGAGCGCTTGCAGCTCGCAGTGGCCGTTGGCCACGCACACCGAGCAGACGTGGTTGCGTTCGGCAAAGAGCAGCTCCAGAATCGTCCGCCGGTGCCTCTGTAGCCGCTCGCTGTCGGTGCTTACCTCCATGCCCTCAAAGACCGTGGTCACGCAGGCCGCCACCAGCTTGTTGCTGCCCTTGATCTCCACCAGGCACAGCCGGCAGGCGCCCACGTCGCTCAGGCCCTCCATGTGGCAGAGGGTAGGGATGTAAATCTCGTTCTCCAGCGCTACTTCCAGAATGGTCTGTCCGGAGCGCGCGCTGATCTCCTGGCCGTCGATCTGCAGCGTTTTTACGCCCATGCTCTCGTTCATGCCACCACCTCCACGGGAGCTTCCATGTTGCAGACCCCAGCCGGACAGCGTTTGTGCTCGATGTGCTCGATGTATTCGTCCCGGAAGTACTTGAGCGTGCTGAGCACGGGATTGGGCGCGGTCATGCCCAGTCCGCACAGGCTGGCCTCCTTGATTGTCTCGCACAATCCCACCAGCAGCTCCAGATCGTCCATGGTTCCCACGCCGGTGCAGATGCGCGTCAGCAGCGTGTACATCTGCGCCGTGCCCGCCCGACAGGGAATGCACTTGCCGCAGGACTCGGTCATGCAGAACTCCACGAAGAAGCGCGCCACGTTGACCATGCAGGAGGTATCGTCCATGACGATCATGCCCCCCGAGCCCATGATGGAGCCCAGCCGGACGAGGGCATCGTAGCTGACGCCCACGTCCAGCATCTCCGCCGGAATGCAGCCGCCCGAGGGACCGCCCGTCTGCACCGCCTTGAAGGTGTGGCCGGCCGGCACGCCGCCGCCGATCTCCTCGATGATCTCGCGCAGCTTGATGCCCATGGGCACTTCCACCAGGCCGGTGTTTGCGATCTTGCCGGTCAGCGCAAAGACCTTAGTCCCTTTGCTTCTCTCCGAGCCCATGTTGGCAAACCACTTGCCGCCGTTGCGGATGATGGGCGCCACGTTGGCGAAGGTTTCAACGTTGTTGATGAGCGTGGGTTTGCCGAACAAGCCGCTCACCGCCGGGTACGGCGGCCGTGGCTTGGGCGTGCCCCGCCGGCCCTCGATGGAGGCGATCAGCGCCGTCTCCTCGCCGCACACAAAGGCCCCCGCGCCCAGCCGAATCTCCACGTCGAAGTTGAAGGGCGTGTTGCAGATGCCGTTGCCCAGCAGGCCGCGCCGCCGCGCCTCGCGCAGCGCCGTCGTCAGCCGCGCGACAGCCACCGGATACTCCGCCCGCACGTAGATAAAGCCCTTGCTCGCGCCCACGGCATAAGCGGCAATGGCCATGCCTTCGATCACGCGATGCGGGTCGCCCTCCATCACGCTGCGATCCATGAACGCGCCGGGGTCGCCCTCGTCGCCGTTGCAGACCACGTACTTCAGGTCGCCCGCGGCCTTGGCCACCGTTCCCCACTTCAACCCTGTGGGATAGCCGCCGCCGCCGCGTCCCCTCAGGCCGCTCTCGGAGATGCGGTGGAGCACCCCGTTGGGCATCATCTCGGTCAGCACCGTCAGCAGCGCCTTGTAACCGTCGCGGACAATGTAATCGTCGATCTTCTCCGGATCGATGTAGCCGGCATTCTCCAGCACCACGCGCACCTGCTTGTCGAAGTGCTCGTTCAGATCGCACTGCAACTCGGGCACCGGATCGCCGCCCAGGCTAGAGACGATCGCCTCCGCGTGGCCGGCATTCACCTTGCGATAGAGGGTCTCTTCGGGGTCCACCCGCACCAGCGGCCCCGAGGAGCAGGGTCCCATGCAACCGGTGCGCCGAACCAGCACATTCTTCCCCGAGGCCTCGGCGGCCTTCGCCAGCGCCTCCCGCAAGCGGTCCGCGCCCTGGCTCACGCAGGCCAGGTCCATGCAGACGTTCACTTCAAAATCGTACTTTTCGTTCTCCTGGCTGACGGTCTTCGCTATCTGTTCGAGCTCTTCGATTGTCATTCCACCGCCCACCTTTCCAACTGCTCGAGCATCTGCTCCGCGGTCACCTCACCGGCCACTTCGCCGTCGCACAGCACCACCGGCGCGCGGCTGCAGGCGCCCACGCAACGCGCCTTCATCAGGCTGATCCCGCCGTCCTTGGTGGTCTGCCCCTGCGGAATGCCCAGACGCTTTTCCGCCGCGGCCGCCAGCTTGTCGGCGCCCTTGATATAGCAGGCCGTCCCGGCGCAGATGGTCATGGTGTGCCTGCCCGGCGGCTTCAGGCTGAAGTAGTGATAGAAGGTCACCACCCCGTAGGCCTGGCTCAGCGGCACGCGCAAGCTGCGGGCCACAAAGCGGATCGCATCGTCGTCCAGGTAGCCGAACGCGGACTGCACGGTGTGAAGCGTCTCAATCAGCGCGTGGCGGGCAAAGCCGTTCTTGCGCATCGTGCCGTTCACGATCTTCCATCGCTTGTCGTCGCTGGGCAGCGGCGGGGGTGTGAATGCTGGCACAATTCCTCCCTTGGCGGATCAAGACGCTTGGCGATCGCCCTGCCGCGCCTTGTTCCTTGCCTACCTATAGTTGTACTTGGAGAGGGCGCTCTTCCTTCGTGATATTGGTCACTGGCATGGGAGACGATCCCGATCTATGGCACGGCGCTCGGCAGGTGCGGTTTCGGGAAGGCTCTGCCGGCTGCTCCGCACGCCAACCTCGCCAGTGTGACGTCTCAAAAGTCCGCATCCAAACAAAGCTGTCATCCTGAGCGACCGGACCCTGAGCAGAGCGAAGGGGAAGGGAGTCGAAGGACCTGCGTGTGGTCATGCTGGCCTGCGATCACCCCCGGAAGGATTCTGCCAGGAATCTAGGTGCCGGCAACGCTATCCCAGCGGCGGCAGATGGTCGGAAATCCCGAATAGGAAGATGATCCCGATAATGCAACTGTAGGCGGCGCCGGTCCAGGCGATGACGTGGTAGAAGCGCGGGTGGTGATGGCCGCTGGCCCTGAAGGCTCCGCCCATCGAGGCCGTCATGACCGCATTCATGGCCACCAGCCCCACGGAGAAGGCCGCCAGGCCCAGGATGCCGCGCGAGGTTCCGCCCAGGTTGGCGGTCAGGAAGAAGAGCGCCAACTGGCTGGGAGTCTCGGCCCCGATGCCGTGCAGGATGCCGATGACGAAGACCGATCTCCCGTTGTACATCCACTGAAAACGCTCCGGCTTGGGAGCCTCCCAGTTCCAGCACCGGCGCACCTGCCAGGCCAGCCAGAGGATGCCGTTGATGGCGATCGCCAGTCGGCTTTCGATGCGGCTGTGCGAGTGGCCGTGCGCGTCTTTCCTCAGGATTCCGGCCACCACGCCGATGCCGAGCACAATCAGCGTGAGGCCGATCAACCGCTCCGTCCAATGGTCCAGCCCCTCGGGCAGCCCCATGTGCAGCTCCAGCACGGCAATGCCCAGCGCGGCCACCGTGAAGGCGTGGCCCAGGGCATAGGTCATGCCCAGCCGCAATCCGCTGCGCCAACTGCGCTGCACGGCCGTGATGTCGGAGATGGCCGCCAGGTGATCGTAGTCGAAGCCGTGGCGCAGCCCCAGCAGCAGGCAGGAGCCCAGCGCGGCATCGAGTTTCCAGTCGCCCAGAAGTGAGGTCACGGAGCCAGTATAGAGCAGAAACGGCGCGCTTGGCGCGGCGAACTGAATCGCGCCGCCCGACAGAATCGGGGAGTAAGGATGTTTGCGCCTGTAGAATGTGCAAAGGATATCGTCAGGCGCAAACCATGACCTACTTCGATCAGGTCTCGGAAGCCGCCGCCTTTGTGCGTGAAAGGCTCGGCTCGCTCACCCCTCGCATCGGCATCGTTCTCGGCTCCGGCCTGGGCGCGGTGGCCGATGCCCTCGCCGAGCCGGTGGCCATTCCCTACGCTGAGATTCCGCATTTTCCGCAATCCACCGTCGAGGGTCACTCGGGCCGCATCGTCGCGGGCCTGCTCGGCGGCGCGCCGGTCCTCGTCCTGCAAGGCCGCGTCCACTTCTACGAGGGCTGCACGCCGGCGCAGGTTACCTTCCCCCTGCGCGTTCTCGGCCTCCTCGGCCTTCGCGCCGTCATCCTCACCAACGCCGCCGGAGGCATCGCTGAAAACTACCGCGTGGGCCAGCTAGTCGCCCTCGCCGACCACATCAATCTCATGGGCTTCAATCCGCTCGCCGGTCCCAACGAGCCGCGCTTCGCCGTCCGCCCCGATGCGGGTCTCCGCTTTGTAGATATGACCGAGGCCTACTCTAAGCGCCTGCGCTCTCTGGCCAGGGAGGCCGCATCGGCGGAAGGATTTGCGCTCGAAGAAGGCGTCTACGTCGCGGTCAGCGGCCCCAGCTTTGAGACGCCCGCCGAAATCCGCGCCTTTCGCTCTCTTGGAGCCACGCTGGTGGGCATGTCCACCGTCCCCGAAACCATCGTCGCCCGCCACATGGGCATCGAGGTTCTCTGCCTCTCCTGCGTCACCAACCTCGCCGCCGGCCTGGGCTTGAACTCCCTCAGCCACCTGGAAGTTCTCGAGACCGGCCGCATGGTCGAGCGCCAGCTCACAAACCTCTTCGCGCGGCTCATTCCCCGCATCGCCGCCCTTCTGGACTCAGAGCCGTGAGCCCCAGCGAACGGCCCCGCCGCTCGTTCAAGCAGGACCACTTTCCCGGATTGAAGCCCCCTGACCTCCTGCTGCGCCTCTTGGTTCATTAATTGGAATTTAATTGCGTACTTTTTCGCGTTTCCGTGTCTAAATAGGTAGCGTGAGGGAAATGGCAATGATCGAAAGGTCTCTGGAAGCGGTAAAGCGCAATGCCGCTGTCTGGCTGAGCCAGGGCATCTCGCCCCGCCGCCTGGCCCTCACTCTTGCGCTCGGACTCGCCGTCGGCTGCATTCCCGTAGTGGGCATCCCCACCGCTTTGTGCGCCGTGCTGGCGCTGGCGCTGCGGCTCAATCTGCCTGCCATTCAAGCGGCCAACTACGCCGCTATGCCTCTGCAGTTGGTGCTCATTGTGCCCTTTACGCGGCTGGGCGGCTGGCTCCTCGCCTCCGGCCACAACCAGACCGTCCGGGCAAGCGCTCTTCTCGATGCCCCGCCCCTCAACTTTCTCGCGCAGATGGGCGGCTTGGCCAGCCACGCCATGCTGGCCTGGCTGCTGATCGCTGTACCCGCGGTGGCGCTCCTCACCGCAGCCCTCACCGCGCTGCTGCGCCGAGTTCCGGCTCTGGCTGCCGCCGAGGCTGGCGATTAGTACCGAAACCGTAAAGTTCGGTAATGTTTCCTCGAATTCTGGGTGGCGGGTGCCCCGGGTCTCGCATTTGAGACCTGGGAGAGCATCTAATCACACGGTCAGGGTGATTCGTGAGTCGGCCTATTTGCCTGCGTAAGGATCGGGGACCGGCTTCGCGCTCTCCAGCCATGCCGTATAGATCATGTCCCGCAGCATGGAGGCACCAGCGGCCAGCCGCTCCGCTGTGAACTCCCGCGACTCGGCCGTTCCCGCGCCCACAAAGCCTCCAGCCTTTTCCAGTTGGTAGACCTTCTCGACATAGGTTGCCGTGTGCCGCAGGTAGGCCACATAGGTCAGGAAGAGGTCGCCCTCGATGGCCTTGGCCTCGGTCATTTTGGCGCGCACTTGGGGCTCGTGTATATTCGCGGCTACAAATGGCCCCTCGAACTGCCAGTGAATCTGGTGCTCCGTCGTATAGCCGTTGGGATTCGGCCCCGTCCAGCCGTTGTAGCGGATGGTGGTGTGCAGTGGCTGCGAGCCGTCGCCCACGTAGTGGCCCAGCCAGCCGGCATAGAAGATGGCCGCCGCTTCCGCGCCGCGCGTATCCTGCCCCTGAGCCGCCAGCCTGCGGTACTCGCGCAGCGCCGCCTTCAGCCGCTCCCAGACTTCGGTCGTCTCCCACGGCTGCAGGCCGATCTTCTCCGGCCGCTGGCCTGCGGCAAAGACCTTGGCCTCGAAGTCCAGCCGCTGGCGCGGCAAGGGGCCAAGCGCGTCGGCCGGTTCCAGGTCGATGAAGTGTTCCGGAGCCTGGGCCGCGCTCAACTCCGGCTCGGCGGCAGACCGCCAGCGGTCCGGCTCCGGCCCAAGGTATTCGATCTCATTCACTGCTGCCTCGGAACGCAGGAAAGCGGGAACGCTGGCCGGCAGCGTACTCGCCGCCAGCCGGTTGATCATGCGATGGCCTTCATTGCCCCAGGCGCGTGCGGCAGGCGGCTGAACGGCAAGGCAAGCCAACCCCACGGCGCCAAGGAACGTTCGATATAGACAGGGCGACAGCGACAGACGCAACATGAGGCCAGTATACGGCTGCCCCGGTGAAAGCGACGTTGAAACCGAGGCAAACGGATCGTTTTCCGGCCCGCGGTTTGCCACTCTTGATAACGCCGGCCTGTGACTTATGCGCCCACTCGCGACAGATCGGACTTCCATTTGCATACACAGTGTGGAATCATAGGTTTATACTGCTAGCAAAGCGCTCGCACGGAGCTGGGTCGATTCGCGGGCCGGTCAAGAGGTTTTCTTGCGCGCTCACGGTCCGCCGATAGCTTGAAAGCCGCTGCACAGGTGCCAAGTCTGTGGGATAGTTGCCTTGGGGGCGACATGCACGAGCAAACAACTGTTGCGGCAGAGCAACCCGCTCGCGAGGTCCGGAACGGCTCTTCCTACATTCCGCCGGCCCTGGCGGGACTCGCGCTGGCCCTGGCCCTGGGAGTGCTTGCACCGCGCCTGGTGGTCAGCTTCCGCTACGATGGAGTGCTGATCTTTGCCGCCGGCGCTGCCGCCGCGGTCCTCGTTCTTCGCTTGATGGTTCAGCGCGAGCATCGCCAGGCTCTGCAACGGGAGGTCAGCCAGATCGTTGGCGAGGACTCGTCCCCTGAAGTCGCAATCACCCGCGTTCTCGAGGCTCTCTGCGTCTCCCACGGATGGGACGCGGCCATTGAATGGAAGGTCAACGGCGAAGAGGATCGGCTTGAGTTCCGCTCCTCCTGGGGCGCTCCCGGAGAGCGCACGAAGTCCTTCATCAAGGAGAGCATGGGGCTAACCCTGGCCGGTCGCGACAGCCTGCCGGGGCAGGTCGGGCAGGAGGACCGCCCGGTCTGGGTTACCGACCTCAATTCCATGCCCCTCTGCCCGCATGCTCAGTCCGCTCTCCGTTATGGGATGGTCTCCGGCTGGGCAGTCCCGGTGCGCGTGGGCAACAAGGTGGTGGCAGTTGTCGAATTCTATTGCCACTCCACGATTCGCGAAAACCGCGAGGCCCTCGCGGCCGTGGAGGCGGCGGCCGCCTCGCTGGGTCAGATGCGAGCGCGCTCCCACGAACAGGGCCGGGCTGAAGAACTCTACCGCCGCCAGGAGATCCTGCTCGACTCCGTTGCCGATGGCATCTGCGGCGTCGACCTCCGCGGGCTGGTCAGCTTTGCCAACCCCGCCGCCGCCCGTCTGCTGGCCACTGAGGCTCCCAACCTGGTCGGAAAGCAGGTGCATGAGCTGCTCCACGGCTTCGCGCCCTCCTTCTCCCAGTGCGGCGCGGATTGTCCGCTTCGACGCTCCACCGAAGACCAGATGGCCGCCGTGGGCGAAGACACCATCTACCGCTTCGACGGCAGCGCCTTCCCCGCCGAGTACGCCCTGACCCCCATCCTCGACCAGGGCCGCTTTTCCGGGGCCGTGCTGAGCTTCCGCGACATCAGCCAGCGCTTTGCCCTTGACCGCCTCAAGGACGAGTTCATCTCCACCGTCAGCCACGAATTGCGCACCCCTCTCACCTCCATCCGCGGAGCCCTCGGCCTGCTTTCCTCGGGCGTCCTCGGACCGGTCAACGACAAGGGCACGAACCTGCTCCGCATTGCCCTCAACAACTCCGACCGCCTGGTGCGCCTCATCAACGACATCCTCGATCTGGAACGTATCCAGAGCGGCCGCGAACCCCTCGTCTTCCGCCCCGTTCAGTTGGGCGATATCGTCCGCCAGGCTATCGACGGCATGGCCCCGGTAGCCGAGGCAGCCGGCGTGCAACTCATCCACGACACCACCCAGGTTGAGATCGCCGCCGACCCCGACCGCCTCATCCAGATACTCACCAATCTGCTCTCCAACGCCGTCAAGTTCTCTCCGCCCGGCTCTGCCATCTCCGTCACGCTGCGCCCTGGGGTCACCGGCGTCACACTTTCTGTCGTCGACCAGGGCCGCGGTATTCCCGCCGACAAACTCGAGGCCATCTTCGGCCGCTTTCAGCAGGTGGATGCCGCGGACTCCCGCCAGAAAGGCGGCAGCGGACTGGGTCTGGCCATCTGCCGCACCATCGTCCTGCAACACTCCGGGCGCATCTGGGCGGAGCGAAATCCCGTCTGCGGCTCCACTTTCCGCGTCTTTCTCCCTTACCAGCCAACTCCTGTTGGGGTGTCGGACCCCCGTTTCGACCACGAGCCCGGCCATGGAACGGTTCTATTGGCCAGCGCCAACGCGGCCGCGCAGCCCCTGATCGTCGCGCAATTGACCCGCCGCGGCTACCGCGTGGTTGAGACAGCCACCGTGCAACAAACCCTGGCTGCGGTCAATCAGGAGCTCGGAGTCATCCTCCTCGATACCTCTCCCAACGGCATGAACGGCTGGGAGATTCTATCCCTCCTGCGCCGCCAGGACTCCGAGGCCCGCACCCCCATCGTTCTGTTGAGCGTCGAGAACCGCCAGAAACCGCACGACCCTCCCGCCGATGCCGAACGCCAGACCTCCAAGCCGCTCAGCGAAGATGCCTTGCTAAGCGAACTGGCCGCCATTCTTCGCGGGCCCGGCGCAAGAGCCCGCATTCTGGTCCTGGAGGACGATGCCGATCTCGCCCGCATAATCGGCGATGTCTTTGCCTCCGACTCCTTCGCCGTCCAGTTGGCCCATTCCCTGCAGCACGCTCAGAACGCATGTCTCTCCTTTCAGCCCCACTTGCTGGTCTTGGACATCGGTCTGCCCAACGGTGACGCCTTCAACCTGGTCGACTGGCTGCGCCAGCAAGAGGGTTTCGCTCACATGCCCCTGGCGGTTTACTCCGGCCACGATCTCTCCTTGGAGGAGCGCGGCCAGCTTGCTCTTGGGCCTACTCACTTTCTCTCCAAGGTCCGCGTCCAGCCGCAACAGCTCGAAGCGCTGGTATTGACCATGTTGCGCAGTTTACGTCTGATGGAAGAGGCCGCTACCCCGGAGTTGTCGGTCGGCAATCCTTGATTGGGTTGGGCGGAATCCAGTAGCTTTGGCCGGTCCGTGCGGCCATTTGTCTGTCGTTCAATGAGTTCCCCGCTGGGCAGAGTTGTTCGTTGCGGGCATCCACAGAGCCGTTCAAACGTTCCAAAATAGCCGCGGGTGATGTGCCCACTGGCTGACTCGCAAACTGGAGGTTGTTTTCCATATGTCGCACCGCATCTTGATCATTGACGACGAAGAAGATATTCGCGAGGTTGCCGGTCTCAGCCTGGAGACCGTGGCCGGATGGGAGGTTGTCCTTGCCAGCTCCGGCGCGCAGGGCATTGCCTGCGCCATCGAACACCAGCCCGACGCGATCCTCCTCGACGTCATGATGCCCGTCATGGATGGCCCCGCAACCTTCCGCGAACTGCGCAAGAATCCCTCCACCGCGCACATCCCCGTGATGCTGCTCACCGCCAAGGTGCAGAGCACCGACCAGCGCCGCTTTGCCGACCTCGGCGTCGAGGCGATTCTCTTCAAGCCCTTTGACCCGCTCACTCTCTCCACGCAGATCGCCGACGTGCTGGGCTGGAGCTAGTGTCGCGAGTCCAATTCTCAACGAGTAAACAATGCTGTCATCCTGAGCGAAGGTCGCTGCGGCGACCGCAGTCGAAGGACCTGCGGTTGCACTCCTCACTTGCGGGATGAACTTCTGACTTGGGACACTAGGTTAACACCCTCTGAAAGGCGCTTCATTCTTGGACTCCGCCCAACAGGACGCCCTCAACCAAGCCCTCGACGGCCTGTGGGCCAAGTTCCTCCCCCTGATCGAAGAGCGGGTCGGCCTCCTGGAATCCGCCGCCGCCGCGTGTGCCGCCGGCCGGCTTTCCATCGAGCAGCAGCAGGCCGCCGCCGCCGCCGCCCACAAGCTGGCCGGTGTGCTCGGTACCTTCAGCCTCACCGAGGGTACCGTCCTGGCCCGTGAGTTGGAGACGGTGTACTTTCAGCCAGACGTTCCCGGCTCCGCCCTCGGCGCGCGCCTCATCTCCGTCGCCGCCGAGTTGCGCTTGATCGTCCGCAACCGCAAGTAAGCCCGCAATAGCCGCGCCACTCGCCGTGCCCGCCTCTCAACCGTGCGCATGAAGACGGTATGTATCATGGTTATGGAGGCCGGGGAATTCTGCGCGCGCTCAACCGTCTTGCGCCAACCTGCCCGGCCCCCTGAAGTCCGGCTCTTTTGCATTCGTAAGCTGCCGATCCCAGGCGCGTGAAACTCATCATGCCCATCACTCACATCTCGGTGCGCGGGGCGCGCCAGCACAATTTGCGCGACATTAGCGTACGCATTCCCCGCAATACGCTCACGGTGGTCACCGGCCTCTCCGGCTCGGGCAAGAGTTCGTTGGCCTTCGATACGATTTATGCCGAGGGACAGCGCCGCTACGTCGAGACGCTCTCCGCCTACGCCCGCCAGTTCCTTGACCAGATCGAGCGTCCTGACGTGGACTCCATCGAGGGCCTCAGCCCGGCCATCTCCATCGAGCAGAAGACCACCAGCCGCAGTCCCCGTTCCACCGTCGGCACCATTACCGAGATCTACGACTACCTGCGCCTGCTCTACGCCTCGGTGGGCGCGCCCCACTGCCCCAACTGCGGCCGTCCCATCGCCAGCCAGACCGCCGACCAGATCGTCCAGCGCATCCTTGAGCTGGGCTGGGGCGAGCGCGTCACCGTCATGGCGCCTGTGGTGCGCGGCCGCAAGGGCGAGTTCAAAGATCTGCTCGACCAACTGGACCGGCAGGGCTTTCGCGCCCGCGTGGACGGCGAACTGTGCGACCTCTCCGAGCCGGTTCCCCTCGACCGCCGCAAGAACCACACCATTGAAGCCGTCATCGACCGCATCCTGCTCAAGCTCCCTGCGCCCGGCGCGCCCCCGCCGGCCCCCGGCAAGCCCTCCGTCGAAAAGCGGCTCGACCTGGCCATAGCCAAGGCTCTGCAGTTGGCCAACGGCCTCGTTCTGGTCGCAGTCACCGGTGCCGAGGAGCAACTGTTTTCCTCATCCATGGCCTGCCCCGATTGCGGCCTCGACGTGCCCAAGCTCGAGCCGCGCAGCTTCAGCTTCAACTCCGCCTTCGGCGCCTGCCCCGAGTGCCACGGCCTGGGCTCGCTCTACGACCTCGACCCCGCCAAGGTCATCACCGATTGGTCCAAGCCGCTCCTCGACGGAGGGCTCGGTCCCGGCTCCTCCTCGCAATACCTCCTCAGGCTCATTCACTTGGCCGCCGACCGCTTCAAGATCGACCTCAAGCTTCCCTTCGAGGATCTGCCCCCGCGCCAGCAGCACATTCTCGTCTATGGACCGCCCAAGAACGAAGCCCCCCGCACCGGCTTCCACGGCATTCTCAGCTTTCTCCGCGACTCCATCGAGGAGGCCCGCAGCGACACGTATCGCGACTACATGCTGAACTTCATGTCCGCCACGCCCTGCCCCGTCTGCCGCGGCAAGCGCCTGCGCCCGGAGTCGCTGGCCGTCAAGATCGGCGGCCTTTCCATCGCCGACTTCACCGCCCTGCCGCTCAACCGCGCCCTATCCGCCGCCATCAACCTCGCCTTCACGGAGCGCGAGTCCCTGGTCGCCGAGCGCATCCGCCGCGAAGTCGTCGAGCGCCTCGAATTCCTCTGCGCCGTCGGCCTCAACTACCTCTCGCTCGATCGCAACGCCGCCACCCTCTCCGGCGGCGAAGGCCAGCGCATCCGCCTCGCCACGCAGATCGGCTCCCGCCTCCGCGGCGTCCTCTACGTCCTCGACGAGCCCTCCATCGGGCTTCACCAGCGCGACAACAACCGCCTCATCCAGGCCCTCGAAAGGCTGCGCGACCTGGGCAACACCGTTCTTGTCGTCGAGCACGACGAAGAGACCATCCGCCACGCCGACCACGTCCTCGATCTCGGCCCCGGCGCTGGCCGTCTGGGCGGCTGCGTCGTCGCCCAGGGCACGCCGGCTGAGATCATGGCATGCCCCGAATCTCTCACCGGCCGTTATCTCTCCGGAGCCGCCACCATGCTCCAGCGCGCCCGTCCGCGCCCCCTCACCGGTAAGTGGCTCGTCGTCGCCGGCGCTCGCGAGCACAACCTGCAGGACATCACCATCCGCATCCCGCTCGGCGTAATGACCGTGGTCACAGGCGTCAGCGGCAGCGGCAAGAGCACGCTCATCAACGACATTCTCTACCGCTCCCTGGCGCACTCCATCTACGGCTCGCGCGAGGAGCCCGGCGCGCACGAATCGCTCATCGGCGCCGAGCAGATCGACAAGGTCGTGCGCATCGACCAGTCCCCCATCGGCCGCACCCCGCGCTCCAATCCAGCCACCTATACCCAGGTCTTCTCGCCCATCCGCGATCTCTTCGCCATGCTCCCCGAAGCCCGCGAGCGCGGCTACAAGGCAGGCCGCTTCAGCTTCAACGTCACAGGCGGCCGCTGCGAGGCCTGCCAGGGCGACGGGCAGCGCCGCATCGAGATGAACTTCATGCCCGACGTCTACGTCCAGTGCGAAGTTTGCAACGGCCGCCGCTACAGCCAGGAAACCTTGGCCGTGAAGTTCCACGGCCACTCCATCGCCGACATCCTCGACCTCACCATCGAAGACGCGCTCCCGGTCCTGGCCGACGTGCCCCAGGTCCGCCAGAAGCTGCAAACCCTGGTCGATGTCGGCCTCGGCTACGTCCACCTCGGCCAGAGCGCCACCACGCTCTCCGGCGGCGAGGCGCAGCGCATGAAGCTGGCCCGCGAACTCAGCAAACGCCAGACGGGCCGCACTCTTTATCTGCTCGACGAACCCACCACCGGCCTTCACTTCGACGATGTGCGCAAGCTGCTCGAAGTCCTCCATCGGCTCGTCGACCTCGGCAACTCGGTCATCATCATCGAACACAACCTCGACGTGATCCGCAACGCCGACTGGATCCTCGATCTCGGTCCCGAAGGCGGCGAAGACGGAGGCCGCATCGTCGGCCAGGGCCGCCCCGCAAAGATCGCCGCCACCCCCGGCTCCTACACCGGCCAGTTCCTCACCCGCTACTACGCCTCCACCAACGGCCACCTTGCCCCGCTCGCCCCTGACGACGAATCCGCCGTTACCCCTCTCGACGACTGTCATCCTGAGCGAGGTCGCCTCGGCGACCGAGTCGAAGGACATGCGGTTGCGGGCGCCACTGCGGGTGCCTCAGACCCGGGTGCCCCAGGTCTCGCTTTTGAGACCTGGGATTCTACGTCACAGCCGGGTGCCCCATCCTTTCCGCGTTCCTCAACGGAAAAGGTGGGAAACCACCAATCTGGACCATCGAAGGTGCCGGGCACCCCAGGTCTCGCCTCTGAGACCTGGGATTCCACGTCACCGCCTGAGATCGCAAAGCCCAAGCGCGCCCGCCGAGCCACTCCAGCGGAAAACGATCTTGCATTGACGCGAGCAAAGACCAGGCGCCCCGCCATAGACCAGGCCATCCCCAAGGGAGCCGGTCCCCGCAAGAAGAAGACGGGCTTCGCATGAACCAGAACGACAGCTTTGACCGAGCTCCGGAGCTAGCCGCGGAAGAACCCTTCTCTGCTGAGCAAACGGCCCCTAGCCCGTACGCCCGCGCAATCGAACTGGCGCGAGCTTTGGTCTCGGAGAGCGACGCCAACCAACCCCAGAGCATGCCAGATCGCGAACCCCAATCACCGACCCTATCCCCGGATCAATTCCCCTCACCCGAGCCACCCGAACGCCTTCTCTTTCAGTCCTTCACCCAAC
>JBEKCX010000022.1:0-26228 GCA_050014655.1 Occallatibacter sp.
CCGCTGCCGACGGAGTGCTAGAAGCCGGACGCCGCGTCCCTATCGATCGGCTCCAACCGGCCATGGAAGACTGGTTTCGGCGCAAAGGCTACCTCCAGCCCGGCGAGCGGCTGGTGGTGGTTGAGATTGCGCCCAAAGCACTCTGAGGCTCCGCCGTCAGGCTCCCGCTTGCCGCTCTGCGCCGCCGCTGCCCCAAAGCTGAAACTCGGCCTCGCGGCGAGCCTCAAGGCCCGCGTTCTCTTGCAATCCCACGTGGTCCCAGCGCAGCAACTGTTTGCGGGCTGCGTCATACTTGCCGGCATTCAGCACTTTGAGCAGCGTGGATGAGGCCAGCTTGCCCGCGCCCACGTTGAAGGTGAAATCGACCAGCGCGTCGAACTGGCCCTGGGTGAGGGCGGCGCGCACCAGGCGCTGGACGGCCTGCTCGGCGCCGCGCAGATCGCTTAGGAGAATCTCTTCGGCGTGCGCCTCTGTGACGCCGTTGGGAAAGAACTCCTTCGGCAGCAACTGGTGGCCATAGCCAATGGTCGCAATCCCGGCCGCGTCCAGATACGTGTGACTGCGAAAACCCTCAGACCGCTTCAATAGATCGAGGCCCGCCGCGCTCATTTCCATCGATTTCCTCCCGCCTGCGAAGCTGATCAAGCTCGCCAGTTTCACGCTAGCAGGGAATGAGAATTAATCTGCAAATCCGAGTTTGTCGATCCGGCCGAGCCTTCCCCCTTCATCTACCATCAAAGCTGTCCCATGGCCGCCAAACCCAAGCTCGGACAGAACTTCCTCAACGACCCGCAGGCCGCCCAACGCATCGCCGCCTCATTGGGCGACCTCTCCGGCCGCACCGTCGTTGAAATCGGTCCCGGCGCCGGCGCCATCACCTCGGTGCTGGCCGCCCGCGCCGCCCATGTCGTGGCTGTCGAGCTGGACCGCGGCCTCGCCGCCTATCTCCGCACCCAGTTCCCTCCCAGCCGCATCACCGTCGTCGAGCAGGACGTGCTCCGCTTCGACTTCGCAGCCGCGCTCGCGCAGTATGCGCCAACTTCCGCCGCCGGGCAGCGCCTGCTCATCTTCGGCAATCTGCCCTACGGTATCACCTCGCAGATTCTGCTCAAACTGGCGGCCAGCCACGCCTCGCTCGATCGCGCCGCGCTGATGGTGCAGCGCGAAGTGGCCGATCGCATCGCCGCCCAGCCCGGCTCCCGCGACTACGGGCTGCTCTCGGTCACCGTGCAAATGTACGGCCCCGCGGAAGGCCTCTTTACGCTTCCGCCGCAATCGTTCTCACCGCCGCCCGACGTCCACTCCACCGTCTTCCGCTGGCGCTTTGCTCCGCGCTTCAAGGAACTCGGTCTCGATGAGGCCGGCTTTCTCCCCTTCGTCCGCAAAGCCTTCGCCCACAAGCGCAAGACCCTGCTGAACAATCTTCGCGCCGCCGGCATCTCCCCCGCCGCTGCCGCCGGGGCTCTGGCGCGCGCCGGCATCGACCCATTTGTCCGCGCCGAAGCCCTGTCCATCGAGGCACTGGCGGCTCTCTGGCGAGGCCTGCAAGAAGATCTCCCGGAGATAGAAAGGGCCGCTTCGCCCAGCGAAGCAGCCCTTCATCCTGAAACGACTTCCGGTTAGCGGTGCGCCCCCCCGCCGCCTCCGCCCGAGCTACCCCCGCCACCGCTGGCATGGGAGCCGCCACCTCCACCGCCTCCACCGCCGCCAGAGAATCCGCCTCCGCCGGAGGAATGGCCCGCGGATGATCCGCCCCCACCCGAGGAATGGCTCGTTGAAGACCCACCACCGGATGATCCATGACTGGCCGACGGCGCGGTGTGGCTGCTCCCGCCCCCCGATGTCCTGGCCGCGACGGAACCGGCTGAGGTACCCTGGCGGCTGGTTCCAAAGGTGGGCCCGGCCGGCCGCGTCTGCCCATCCGCAGTCCTCATTCCCGAACTCGCTCCGGAACTTGCACCCGAATAGGGCGTCCGGTTCACATAAGCCGAGGCCGAGTGTTCGTAAGCCGGCCGCGGGTTCAGCGGACGAATGGCTTGCACCGTCTGCCCGGCAATCACAACCGAACCTGCCCTGTCGCGCAGCGGCAGAGTGCCGGTGGGGGCCATGGGATGCCGGGTCACGGCAACCAACGGGTAAGCCTCAGCGCGGGTTCCATGGGCAATGGGCGGACGAGGCCGCGGATGCGGGGGGATCGGGGGACGATACCCGCCATAGCCGACGCCGATATTCGGGCCAACGTAGCCGCTGCCCCACCAGGGCATGCAGCCGCCCATCCCCGGCATCCAGCCCCACCCAAAGCTGTCGTAGTAGTTCCAGTAGCCGCACTGGTAGGGCAGATAGCCCCATGAGTAGCCCGATACCCACATATATCCAAACCGCGGCGTCCACATCCAATAGCCGCTGCCGTAGGGGTCGAAACCGGGACTGGATGCCGCGTACGGCGACCAAATATTGCCTTGCCCCGGCACGCTGTACCAGCTCCCGTTCGCGTCCAGGTCGTTCCACGCCGGGTTGCCGCTGTCGGCAAATCCCTTGGCTGCTCCGGTCTTCGACGAGGCCTCGCCCGCCAGCACCTGGTCGCGGTCGGAGTTCCACGAGTCCCATGAATCCGGTTCGATGGAATCAACCAGGTCGTAGCGAGTGGGATCGGCGGCAATTAGAACCACGCTCTCGCCCCCGTGCAGATCCACCGCCATGGCCGTGCCCCGCTCCAGATGGGCATTGCCTGAGAAGACAGCCAATTCGCCCGGAGGATTGTCCAGGTTGATCCGCAGCACCGTAAAGCCGCTCGCCGTCACCACGCTGTCGCCAAATTGAACGCGAATCGTCCCAGCCTGCCCTCCGCCCTGGATCTCGAAGTAGCCCAGCCCGCTCACCAGGGTGATCTCCGCTTCGCCGGTCGTGCCCTGCCCGCGCAGAACCGGCAGGGTCAAGGCGCTGTTGGGCGAGAGCCGCGCCACGCTCCCGTCTTCCAACTGAATCTCCGCACGGCCATCCTCCAGGGTCGCCACGCCGGTCCCTTCAAAGAGCGGCGTATTGACGACGGCCTGATCGGCAAGCGTTTGGTTGCCCTGCGATAGCCGCACCTGCCCGTCCACGCTGCTCAGGCGAACTGCGCGCGCCGTCTGCGCCGCATCGTCGGCCCGTGTCGCCGGCGACACCAACCCCGCTCCCAGGGCAAGCGCCGCCAGCCCCAGCAGGCCGGAACTCAACCCGCGTCCAACCAGCCCCGTGCGATTCCCAATGCGATTCATGGCGTAACTCCTCTCCATTGTCGCTGTCACAGGTCGCAATCCGCCCTACCCGGCAGACCGACACTCATAGGACTCCTTCACACCCCAAAAGTCTTGCCAAAATCTCACTTGCGAGTGACCTGTTCCCAGTTCCCTATTCCCTGTTCCCTGCTCTTGCCAGCAGAACCCTGGCCCGCTTCCTCACCCGCTCCATCACCCCCGGATCGTCCGCCAGCCGCTCCAGAATCTCCCCGATCGCTCCCATCTGCTGCACGCGCCCGGCCGCCGCGGCCTCCACCAGGTACTCCATCTCGCTGTCCAGTCCCAGCCGGTCGTGGCGCAGCAGCAGCTCCAGCCGCGCGCCCTCAACGATGGTTTCCGCCACCGCCATTAGCGAATCGCCCAGCGCTTGAATCTCCTTGTCCTGCGAGTAGTTGAACTCGCAACTCCACTCGCCGCCGGGCCCGGTCAATCTCAGCTTCTTCCATCCCTGGAAGGCCACTTTCAAGCGGCTTTCGCACTGCGAGCGGGACAACTTCTTTCGCTGCGCCGTCTCAAAGACGCGCGCCGCAAACTCGGCGCTCACCTGGATGTCCCGATCCACGTCGGGGGTCTCGATCCCCCGCGAGCCCGCGCCCGCCCCGTCACCCCGCTCGGAGCGAAAGTGCCCGCTCCCATCCGGGTGAAGCGTCAGCGTCCAGCTTGCCGGAATAAGCCCCGGATTGGAGTAGTCCACCTGGAACAGCGGTTCAGCCGCGCTGCCAACCTCGGCCCGCAGCGGCAGCCCCAGAGCAGCCAAGGCCAAAGCCGAACAGAACCACTTCATCGCCCCACCCCTTGCCGCCCAAGCGTCTCCGCGGTATGAATGTGGCAAATCGCAATTGCCAGCGCATCCGCCGCATCCGCCGGCTGCGGAAGGTCGGCCAGCTCCAGCAGCCGCGCCACCATGAACTGCACCTGCTCCTTCTTCGCCAGCCCGTAGCCAACAACGCTCGACTTGATCTTGAGCGGCGCATACTCGGCCACCGGGCGCCCCCGCATCGCCGCGGCCAGCAGCGCCACGCCCCGCACCTGGCCCAGCTTCAGCGCCGACTTGGCGTTCACCGAGTAGAAGACCTCCTCGATGGCCACCGCGTCCGGCTTCCAGCGCTCCAACTCGGCGGTCAGCTCGCGAAAGACCTGCTCCAGCCGCTCCGCCGTCGACAGCGCCTTCTTCAGCCGGATCGCCCCCATCGCCTTGCAAACCAGCCGAGGCTGCCTCCCGGCGCTGCAAGACTCCACAACGCCGAAGCCGGTGACCTCAGTCCCGCAATCGATCCCAAAGACTCGCATTGGCTGCAAGTTTACCGCAGACCCGGGTTGAAACCCATCCGTTCCGTCAGGATTGCGCATTCTGGCTCATTTTGACCACGGGCCAATCTGTCTCAGCGCCGCAGCCGGGACGCGCGTCCTTGCGACCGAGGCGCAAGTCCCGCCGGCTGAGGTAGACTGTGGCCGATGAGAAGGACTTACACAATCGCGCTCGGCTGCCTGGTGGCTGCCGGGGCCGGACCGAAGCCCCAGGAGCTTCCGTGGGTGCAGATGGAGAACGGACGCCTGGTTTATGGCGCGGACTCCGCGCAGAATCGAATCCCCGACTTTTCCACCGCTGGCTACGAGGAAGGCGAGGCGGCGATTCCCGACGTGCCGGTGAAGGTGCGCGTCGATGCGCCGGCAGGCCAGGATGCGACCCAACTGATCCAAAACGCGATCGAAGCGATGAGCAAGCTGCCCGTGGATGCGCGCGGCATTCGCGGCGCGGTGCTGCTGGGACCGGGCACGTTTCGCATTGCGGGAACCATCCGCCTGGACGTCAGCGGGGTGGTCTTGCGCGGCAGCGGAACGGATGCGAACGGAACGCTTCTTGAGGCCGAGGGTCTTCCTCGCACCCTGCTGCTCATCGGCGGCACGGGAGAATGGAAGGAGGTTCGCAGCCGGCGGCCGATCCTGGACGAGTTCGTGCCGCTGGGCGCGCAGACCATCACGGTGGACGCGCCCGACGGCTTCTTTGGCGTTGGGGATCGCGTGATAGTGCAATGGAATATGACGGAAGCCTTCATCCACAATCTGGGCATGGACCGGATTCCCGCGCGCCGCGATGAGAGACAGGTCCGGCAATGGCAAACAAGCATGGCGCTGCGCTTCGATCGCACCATTGTCGCCATGAAAAAGACGGACAAGGGCTTCGTGCTGAGACTGAACGCGCCGCTTACCCAGCCGATGGCGAAGGCGGAGAATCCCGTGGTATGGAAGTACGAGTTTCCGGGGCGCGTCTCCCAGGTTGGAGTGGAAAACCTGAGCAGCGACGCATCGGTCTTCAGAAAGGCGCCCAACTATAACAACCCATCCATTCCGCACGTTGCGGACGGCAGCTTCTTCGACTCCATCTTTTCCGAGTTTGAAGCCGTGGAGAATGCGTGGATGCGGAATGTGCGCCTGACGAGTTACAACAACCTGGTCTTCGTGAATCAGCATGGAAGAGCGATCACCATGGAAGATGTGGTAGGAGAGCACATCGACACGCCTCTCAAGGAAGGAAAGGCGGCGCCCTTCGCATTCGATGTGGATGGGCAGCAGGTGCTGATGCAGCGCTGCAATATGACCGGTCGCTTGAATCACGTATGGACGACGCAGGCCCGCGTCGCGGGTCCGAATGTGTTTCGGGATTCCTGGGCCAAGGGAAGCGATCTTGACGCCGGGCCGCACCACCGCTGGGCGACGGGAACCCTGTATGAGCAGTTGACGCTCAAGGGCAGATTCGACAACTACAACCAGTGGAATCTCGGCACCGGGCACGGCTGGGCCGGGGCGTACAACCTCCTATGGAACTCGACCGTGGACGAATTAAAGGTGGAAAGCCCGCCGGGAGCTTATAACTGGATCATTGCCAGCAAGGGAAGGGTTATAGCCCCACAGCCTGGCGCAAATGGCGCCTATTACGAGTCCGCCGGCCAGTTCGACCTTCCGCCCAGTTTATATGAGGAGCAACTCAAGGAGCGGCTGGCCAGGGAAAGGCAAAACGGATTGAGATAGCGGGCGGGGGCGGAGCAAATCGCGTCTGATTCCCTATTCCCTACTCCCTGTTCCCTGTTTCTCCATCTTCGCCAGCAGGTTCTTGGGGGCCGGCCTGCACGTGCAGTTCCTTGCGTGCTCGCGATGCCACTCGATCCGCTCCTTCTCGGTCGCTCCCTTCGGCATTCTGTGTTGCGTGTGCCACTCACGGTTCATCGTTCCTCCCCGCCCCCGCCCAGGCTGCTGAAACCCCCGCTTCTGGAAGTATAGGCAATAACCACTGCGCATGACCTATGATCTTCCAGAGTCACCGTTCGCGGCGGCAGCCCATTCGGCATCGAGCCATTTTCATTGCGCTCTCCGGCCTGGGCTGGCACAATGGTGGCACCGCGAAATGCTCTTTGGAGGCTGGGCGAACGAATGAAAACCTGCCCGCAATGCGACAGCGGATATCCCGACAGCCAGATGGTTTGCCCCAGCCATGGCGGCGTGCTCAACGAGATTCGCGACCTCAAGCCGGGGATGCTTATCCGCAATACCTACCGGATCGTCCGCAAGCTGGGCCAGGGCGGCATGGGCGCCGTCTACCTTGCCCGCCACACGCTGATGGACGAGCCCATGGCGCTGAAGTTCCTCTCCAGTGAATTGAGCCGCGACGAGGGCTTTACGAACCGCTTTCTGCGCGAGGTGAGGACGCTGCGCCAGGTGCGCCACAAGAACGTGGTGGATGCGGGAAACCTGGAGCCCGCCGAGGACGGCACTCTCTTCTTTCCCATGGAGTTTGTCGATGGACCGGACCTGCGGAAGCTCATGGACGCCGCCCCCAAGCCCTTCGATGTGGGGTTGGCGCTCTCCATTGCGCGCGGCATCGCCGAAGGGCTGGGAGCGGCTCACGCCAAGGGGATGGTTCACCGCGACATCAAGCCGGAGAACATCCTCATGGCGCGCGACGGTGAGAACTGGATTCCCAAGATTGCCGACTTCGGCATCGTGGCCACGCGGGAGCTGAGCCAGTACACGCAGACCGGCTCGCTTCTGCTCACCCCCTTTTACGCCGCGCCTGAGCAGTGGATGGGCATGCGCGCCGCCGAGCTCGACGGCCGCACCGACCTCTACGCCCTGGGCGGAGTGCTCTTCGAGATGCTCACCGGCCAGAAGGCCTTCAGCGCGGAGAACTACCAGGGCTGGGCTCATGAGCATCTGACCACCATGCCGCAGCCGCCCAGCAGCCTGCGCCCCGATCTGGCCAACTGGAAGGGCCTCGACGCGCTGGTTCTGCACCTGCTGGCCAAGGAACGCGATCAACGCCCCAAGGACGTTGCAGAAACGCTGCACCTGCTCGACGCGGTGGTGTACGTTCCGCCGCCCGTCGTCCGCCCGGTCACGGTCGCGGAGAGCGCGGGGACCGTCGGTCATGGCGGAGCCGGAGGAATCGCAGGGCGCGTTCCCGTCTGGGTCTGGGCCGCGGCCCTCGCCGTGCTCCTCATCGCGGCATTCGTCGCGGGACGGATATTTAGCCCACGGGCGTCTATCCCGTCGCAAAGCGCATCGGAACTTGCACCACCCACATCGCAGGCGCTGCCAGCGGGGCCGGGATCGGCGCAGGACGTGCGCCCCAACTCATCCAGTCCGAACCCGAGCGCCAGCCGGACGCCGGCGCCGGCTATGGTTGTGGCATCGAAGCCGCCGGCGCAGAAGCCGCAGCCTGGCTCGGAACCAAACGCCCCGACAGAAGGAGCGAGTACGCCCGTTCAACAGGCCAGCGTTGCGGACGTTGAGCTGCAAGCTTTTTCACTCTTCAGCCGCAAGCGATACTCCGCGGCCAGGCCACTGTTCCAAAAGGCCTGCGACGGCGGAGATTTGGGCGGATGCAGCAACCTTGGCATCCTCTACCAAAATGGCCAAGGCGGGGCTCAGGACTTCGCCCAGGCGCGCGCCTTGTATCAAAAGGCCTGCGACGGCGGAACTACGGCAGGGTGCGTCGGCCTCGGCATTCTCTTCCAAAATGGCCAAGGCGGCGCTCAGGACTATGCCCAGGCACGGTCTTTGTATCAAAAGGCCTGCGACGGTGGAACTATGGACGGGTGCTTCGACATCGGCGTTCTTTACCAGAATGGCCAGGGCGGGACTCAGGACTATGCCCAGGCAGCCATCCTGTATCAAAAGGCCTGCGTCGGCGGAAGTATGGACGGATGCACCGGCCTCGGCTTTCTCTTTGACACGGGCCAGGGCGTAACTCAGGACCATGCCCAGGCGCGTCTCTGGTTTCAAAAGGCCTGCGTCGGCGGAAATGTGCATGGATGCTATGACCTCGGCGTTCTCTACGAACATGGCCAGGGCGGGGCTCAGGACTATGCCCAGGCGCGCACCCTGTATCAACAGGCCTGCGACGGCGGAGAAATGGAGGGTTGCACTGGCCTTGGCGTTCTCTACGCCAACGCCGAAGGCGTGACCCAGGACTATGCCCAGGCCCGCACCTGGTGTCAAAAGGCCTGCGACGGCGGGAATATGTCCGGATGCTACGACCTCGGAGTCTTCTACCAGAAGGGCGAAGGCGTGACCCAGGACAATGCCCAGGCCCGTACCTGGTATCAAAAGGCCTGCAACGGCGGAAACCAGGACGCTTGCACGAGCCTGCAATCTCTGCCCTAGCTCGAAGCCGGAGGCGACACGCTGCTTCTCTACTGCTTCACGCGGACTTTCGGCTCGACCGAGAGCCCCGGCCTAAGCTCGTGGTTGGGGTCTTCGTCCTTCAGATCGGTGAAGTCGATGCGCACCGGGACGCGCTGGACGACCTTTACGTAGTTGCCGGTGGCGTTCTCCGGCGGGAACAGAGAAAGCACCGACCCCGTCGCGCCGCCGATCTGGGTCACCTTGCCGTGATAGGTCTTGCCGGTCGAGTCCACATCGATCTCGACCGGCTGCCCGGCGACCATGTGGCGCAACTGGGTCTCCTTGAAGTTTGCGGTCACCCAGAGGTCCTCCAGCGAGACCAGCGTGAGCAGGTTCTGGCCGGCGGCGACGTTCTGGTCGATCTCCACGCTCTTGCGGGTGACGATGCCCGCCTCCGGAGCCAAAATCTTCGTGTAGCTCAGGTTGAGTTTGGCCATATCCAGTTGCGCCTGCGCCTGCTGAATCATGGCCTGCGCCTGGCGGGCGCGTGCGCTCTGTGCGGCCACCTGCTGAGGGCCGGTCTCGGCGGACTTCAACTGCGCCTGGGCTTGCGCCAGGCGCTCGTTGGCTACCTTCACCCCGTCGGCAGCGGCGCGCTCCATGGCGCGGGCGTCGGAGAGCGCGGCCTTGGCTGCGTCGGCCGCGGCCACGGCGGCGTCAAACTGCTGCTTGCTGATCACGTCCTTGTCCACCAGCGGCTTGTAACGCTCCAGGTCCGCCTGCGCCTTGACGTTGTTGGCCTGGGCCTGGCCCACAAGGTCGTGCGCGGCCTGCAACTGGTTCTGGGCCTGCTCCACGCCGGCCTTTGTGCCGCTCACATCGGCGCCGGCCGCGGTGAGGTTGCTGCCGGTGTTGACGGTAGTGATGGGCACTGCCACGCTGGCGGCCGCGGCGTTGGCCTCCGCACTGGCGAGGGCAGCTTCGGCGTTCTCCACCGCAACCTGGTAGTCCGCGGGGTCGAGCTCGGCAATGACGTCGCCCGCCTTCACCGGCTGGTTCTCCTGGACTTCGACCTTCAGAACCTGTCCGTTGATGCGCGAGCTGACCTGAATCAGGTGGCCGTTGACCTGCGCGTCGTCGGTGCTCTCGGTGAAGGTTCCGTGCCACCAGATTGCCACCGCGACCGCCGCGAGAACCACAACCACGACCACGATAATGCCCCTGCGGCGGGACGGCTGCGCCATCTCGTTGCTTTCATCCGGCTCCGATTGCGCTGGTATTGGAGTAAAATCCGCCACGTCTACTTTCCTCCCAGATAGTCTTTGTAGTTCCCAGCCGCGCCCAGGGCACGGGCCAGGCTGAGCTTGGCCACATTGTGCCGGTAGAGGCTGGCTACGTATTGGCTGTCGGCCTGGGCCACGGACTGCTCGGCCTGGCTCACGGCCAGATTGTCGCTGACGCCGTTGGCGTAGCGCTGCTGGGCCTCGCTGAGCGCCTCATTGGCCAGCGCGACACTCGACTTGGCAACCTCAACCAGCCTCTGGGCCGAGCCAATATCCAGCAGGGCGTCGCGAATATCCGCGTCCACCTGCGCGTTCTTGTCGCTCAACTGGGCTTGCGCGCTGTCCAGTTGCGCCTGGGCGATCTCGGCCTCGCCGCGCAAGCCAAACTCCTTGAAGAGCGGCGCGCTCAGCGTGCCTGCGGCATCGCCGGTGCCGTGCGAGTGCGCTAGCGTGGTGCCGATGTCGCCGTAGTCGCCATTGAATTCGAGGGTGGGCAGCCGGTCGGCGGTAGCCGCCTTGCGCTGTTCTTCGGCCGCTTTGGTCCGCTCTACCATGGCCGCCAGATCCTTGCGGTTCGCGTGACCCTGACGAATGGCCGCATCCACGTCGAGCTGATCGAAAACCGAATAGGGTGCCTTATCGGTGAGCTTGAAGCTCTGCGCCAGGGGCAGGCCGATGGCCCGCGCCAGGGCCAGCTTGTCTTTTTCGAGCGCGTTGCGGGCCACGATCAACTGCTGATCGAGCGACTGGGAATCCACGCGGGCGCGCAGCTCATCCAGAAGCGGCGCAGTGCCCGCCTGGTGATTGGCGATCGCCTGGTTGAGCGAAATCTTGGCCGTGGCCGCCTGCGCTTCCACGCTGGCCACCTGCGCTTCATCAGCCAGGGCCAGCAGATAGGCATTTCCCACGGTGAGCACCACCAACTCGCGAGCATCCTCGGCGGAGAGCTGGGCGGCGGCGAAGTTGTGGCGCGCGGCCAGGTAGTTGCGCAGCGAGGCCACGTCCACCAGCGACCAACTGAGCGAAGCCCGCAGATCGGTAAAGCCGAACGGCCCGATAATGGCGGGAAAGCCGGGAATGCGCAATCCCTCGGCGGGCAGGTCGATCTGCATCACCGTCTCTTTGGCGTTTGCATCCACCGAGGGCAGCAGCGATTGCAGTTGGGCGAGCCGCTCTCCGCGCGCCCCCGCCGCTTGCGCGCCGCTGAGGATGATTCCCAGGTTTGTCTTCAGCCCCCGCTGGATGGCTTCGTCGAGAGATAGATCGATGGGCTGCGGCGAGGCTTCCCCCGTGGCCACGCTGCCCTGAAAGCTGGAGACGGAGGCCGCCGCCGACTGACTGGCCGGAAGACCGGGCAGCGACTGCGCGGCCAATCCGCCGGGAGCCGAAACCGCAACGCCCAGCAGAAAGGCGCAGAGCCAGCGACGGATCGGGTTCTTTTCTGAAGGGCCCGCCTTGCGCTCCCCAATTGCACAAGCAGATCAATGAGTCTCGACAACATCACGCCTCGGAAGGAGGTCGCGGAGAATCGCCAAATGGATTTTGCCCGACAGGATGGGTCGCCGACTGACCTTGAGGTCAGATAGCCGATCCGCTGCTGGGGCCAAGAGCAAGAGGCTAGAAGCTAGCGGCTAAAAGCTGAACTCACCGCGCCGTCGAGGCTTGAATCAGTAGCGAGGCCAGCGAGCAGAGCGCCTGGCGGCAGAACTCGCGCACCGCATCCTCGGTCCATCCCGCAGCCCGCGGGCCGCCGTGGGCCGCCAGCAGCGCTGCCGTCTCTGCCGGGGTGAAACCGGCCACCGCGCGCAGCACAAAGATGGTGCGCGGTACGGTAGGCAAGCCGGCTAGCCAGCTCCGCACGCGGTCCCGGTCCGGGCCGGCAAGCATCCTCATGAGTTCTTCGCCGGATTCGCGCGCTGCGTCCAGGTCGTCGTCCTCGATGCAGGTAGAGGCCCGCTCCAAACCCTCGGGCGCGGCCAGAGCGCCAGGATTGCGCTGCTCGATCGTCTCCAAGGCGGCCGCGCATAGCGCCCTCCGGCTGCTCTGTCGTGCCTCGACGGGATCGTGGCAGACCGAAACCTCCGCATTGGCAATCGCCGTCTCCACCGCCCGGATACTGTCTTCGCCCTCGCCAAGCAGCATGGAAGCCATGCTGTAAAACCCCGCGGCGATCCTGTCGAAGATATCGTCCATGCCATCCATGGCCTTGGCGACGGTCGCATCGTCCTTGGGCTGGCCGTCCAGCAGGCCGTGGATACGCGCTGAAAAGTCATCGGCTCCCTCCGGGAGCGGCTGGGCAGGGATCAAGCTGCCGCTCGGACCGGCATTCGAGCCGTGGTTCGGCCTGTCGTTTGGAACGACCGATTCCTGGGGCACGCGGCAGACTCCTCTCTAGACCTAACGTCAAATGGCCCAGTCTTCATCCTCAACCCCGCCGGGCCAGCGCGTCAATGCGCCGGAGCAAGAGCCAATTGTTGGCTGCTGGGTCTGCTGTCAGGCAATCCGCCGACCGGTGCCCAGGTCGAGGGCGAATGGGATCTCCTTGGCGGTGATGAGGTCCCAGCCGATGCCGCGCAGGACGCTCCCGTCGATGGAAACAATGGCGACGCCCTCGGCAGAAAGTCTTTCCGCGTGCCAGGCTTGGCCGCCGCGGCCCCAGGCGAGGATGGAGCGATGACTTACGAAGAGCAACAAACTCTGCGCCGGCAGCGGTCGAACCTCCAGCACCGGGCGACAAGCAAGCATGGTGAAGCGCTCGGGAACAGTGGTGTCGATCAGATAGGCGTAGCCGCCTGAGACGGCGCAGATCTCTTCCTGGTTGGGAGTCGACCAGACGCCGGTGGGAACAGCCGGGTCGAGGAAGCCGAGGGCGCAGGTGGCCAGGAACTCCTTCGCGGAGCGCGTGGGCTGTTCGTGGAGCGGAGGTCTTGGACTCGATTCCTCGACCGCCTCGGCGGGCCGGATCAAGAGTTCAAGGGCCCCCCGTTCGACCTCCTCCGCTTGGCGGGGATAGACGAAGTGGCGAGCGGGCAGGATGAGCGGGCGCGCCGGGAGGATTTCGGCCTGCCAGCGGTGAGCAAAACTGAGGTCCACAATCGGCGAGGGCATGGCGGCCGGCGCGGTCACGGTCTGGCCTTGTAGCGCAGAATCCAGTCCTCCTGCTCCTGCGTATCGGGAACCATGCAGCCTCGTGCAGCTTGAATGGCGGCGAGGGCCGCTTGGGGCGACCAGCCCAGGTGGATGAGCGCGCAGGCCGCGGTGACGGTGGCCCGCCCGATGCTTCCCCGGCAATGGACGCCAATCTGCTCCCCGGCGCGGAGCCGATTGGCCAGGCCGGCGGCGAAGGTCTGGAAGGCGGCGACGTTGGAAGGAATCTCGGTATCGGGAATCGGATAGGAGAGGAACTTCAGCCCAACGTGCTCGGCAATCGGAGCTTCATCGGCAAGGCCAAGCAGCATGGCCTCATCTTCTTCGAGCAGCGAAACCAGCGTCTGGATGCCGCCCCGCCGCATCCCCAGCAGTTCGTCCTCCAGCCATTCGTCGCCGCGCGGCCTGAGCACGATGGCTAGCGGCGCGGGCGGATTGCCCTTGATCCAGAAGATGTCGTTCATGGCTGGTCGGACTCCTAAGAACTGGTCGATTCGCTCGCGGGCGATGGGGCAGAGCGGACGCGTGCCTTGGCGGTCATCAACTCTGATGATAGACCGCGAAGGGGTCTGTCGCGCTATGCTAACGGAAGCGATGCGGACAGGCGGCCGCGCGCGCCGAACGTCTCATTTACGGGTGATATGCCATGGCCTCCGACACGATCAAGTCCGTCACGATAGAGGGCTTCAAGAGCATTCGCTCGATCAAGGATTTCCCTCTGCGTCCGATTAATCTGCTGATTGGAGCAAACGGCTCGGGAAAATCGAACTTTCTGGATGCATTTGTATTCCTCGGTGAGGCACACTCGGGAAGCATGGATTCATATGTGGCCTACTACGGCGGAGCAAACAGGCTACTGTACTTTGGCTCAAAGACGACACAAAGAATAATGGTAAGCCTCAGGTCTCCGAATGGAAGGGACACATTTGCCACTTACACCCCCACAGTAAGCGATACCCTGGTTGGGAGCGTCTCCGCTGTTTGGCTTGATGGGGAAACCGGGACGCTTAATCGTTACCGATTCAGTGACACAGGGGATCATTCACCGTTCAGAATGACGAATGATCTGCACAATAATCGTTCGCTCTACCGGCTTGGGGGAAACCTGGCGGCGTTTCTCTATCTCTTGAGTCAGCAACATCGAGAGTCGTATGAGTTAATCCGCAAGACTGTGCAAAGGGCGGCGCCGTTCTTTGAAGATTTTCAACTAGAGCCTCTGAAACTCAATCCGGATAAGATTAGGTTGGAGTGGCGGCATGTCGGCACGGATGATTACTTTGATGTTTCGTCGTTTTCGGACGGCACACTCCGCTTCATCGCTCTGGCAACGGTGTTTCTCCAGCCGGTGGAGCTACGGCCGTCGGTGATTCTTGTCGATGAGCCGGAGTTGGGGCTGCATCCGTATGCGATCGGATTGCTTGCTTCTCTGATTCGCCAAGCCTCCAAGGAAACGCAGGTGATCGCAGCGACCCAGTCATCGTTGCTTTTGGATTATTTTGAGCCGGAAGACATTCTGGTGGCCGATCGCGTCGATGGAGCGACTAAAATCCGACGGCTGGAGCCGGAACCTCTGGCTGAATGGTTGGAGCGCTATAGCCTCGGGCAGCTATGGGAGAAGGGTGAGTTAGAAGGAAGGCCGGTGCCGGAATAACGATGCTGCGCTTGCTCGTCCATGTCGAGGGAGAAACCGAGGTGACCTTCGTCAATGAGATGCTGGGCGAGCATCTGAGGACGGCAGGATTCTCTGTGAAAGCGCGTCTCGCGGGCAATCCTCGCAAGCAGCGCGGCGGCATTCGTCCTTGGAGCGGGGTCAAGCTGGATGTCCTGCAGCACCTGAAGGAAGATCGCGCGGCGATCCACGCCACCATGGTTGACTATTACGGCCTTCCGCGGGATTGGCCAGGACGCACGGCGTCTCGCGCCACCGGGTCGGCTTCTGAGAAGGCCTTGCACGTGGAATCGGCTCTTCATGCCGAGATCAGCGCAGCGATGGGGCCTCGGTTCGATATGCGGCGGTTCGTCCCATTGGTCATGATGCACGAGTTCGAGGCGTTGCTTTTTAGCGACCCGGATCGATTTGCGCAAGAGATTGGAAAAGGTAATCTATCAACGAAGTTCCGTGCGATACGTGAGGAATTCGAAAGCCCCGAGGACATTGACGATTCAGCGGAAACTGCGCCTTCCAAGAGGATTAAGCGTCTGTTTCCTGGGTATGAGAAGCCATTATTTGGCGTTCTTGCAGCCATGGGGATTGGTCTCGCTACGATGCGGCAAGAATGCCCCCACTTCAACGACTGGTTGAATCGCCTGGAAGCTCTTCCCGAAGCGTTTTCCTCGCTCGCCTGACCTACCCCCGAGATTCAGGAGAAATGCTCCCAGCCCTGCGGTTCGAGAGGCTGTGCGCCCTGCTCCGTGAGCAGCGTAACTGTGGGCTGGCCGGGACGGAGCTTCACGATGCTGCCGATTCTGGTGACGCTAACCCCTGCGATCTTGCGGGGCAAGCGGGCCGCGGGCGGGGCGGTGAAGAGGAGTTCGTAGTCTTCCCCGCCGTGAAGGGCCTGGGCGAGGGTTGCGGCGGGATGGATGGGGACGAGAGCCGCATCGACCTCGGCGGCTACACCGGACTCCTGGCAGACGTGGGCCAAGTCAGTGGAGAGGCCGTCGCTCAGGTCGATGGCAGCCGAAGCGGCGCTGTGCTGTACAAGCCAAAGGCCCTGTCGGACGCGGGGCTGGGGGTAAAGGTGCGGGGCTAGCAGGGCTTCCAGTCGTTTGGGGATTCTGAGAGGATGGGTGCGGCCCAGCCGGGCTTCGGCCAGTTGGGCTAGGCGGGCGAGGGCCGCGGCGGCTCCGCCGAGAGCGCCGGTGACGTAGAGCAGGTGGCCGGGGCGGGCGGAGGAGCGGAGCAGGGCTTTTCCCCGGCGAACGCTGCCGATAAGGACGATATCGGCGACGGGAATGGGCGACTCGGATAGGTCGCCGCCGGCCAGAGCGGTTTTGTGAGCGGCGGTGAGTGCCAGGAAGCCGTCGAGGAAGCCGTCCATCCAGGTTGAGCCGTTTCGCTTCGAGCCTTTTTTCCGGACGGACGCGGTTGGCCAGGCCGGACGGAGGTTCGTGGTGGTGGTGAGCTCGCGGGGCAGTCCGAGGGAGAGAAAGGCGGCCATGGGCCGAGCGCCCATGGCGGCCAGGTCGCTCAAACCCCTGGCCAGAGCCCGATGGCCGACCGATTCGGGCGGATGCCAGTCAAGGCGGAAGTGGCGGCCGGCTATAGAGAGGTCGGTGGTGACGGCCAGCTCTTCGCCGGGACGCAGACGCAGCAGGGCGCAGTCGTCGCCGATGCCTAGGCGGAGGGCGGCGCCGGTGGCACGGCCCGCGCGTTCGCGGATCTGGCGCAGCAGAGCCAGTTCGCCCGGTTGGCCGTCGCCCGTCAGGGAATCGATCCGCTTCGTTGGCATTCTTTGAGGATAGGGCATCTGATCGGGGTTGGGGATCAGGGAAAGCGGCGTTGATCCTGCTCGGCTTGCGGCTTGATTCCACCAGGGGCTAGAAGGCGATCCTCTTGATTGAGCGCGGTCTTCGCGGCTCTGGACCAAAAAGGGAAACGCCGGTCAAGATTCAGACTGCGAATGATTCTTCAGGTGAATTTCGTTGACCCCGCCCTTGGGAGTTTGGTAGTCTTAACGAACGTCACCCGGCCATCCCTTTGGGATGCTTGCTCCTCTTTGGGCTGAAGTGCCCCATGCGCTGTCTTGGAGTACACGGCGAATTGCCGCCCTGCAGGTTGCGGGGATGAAAGGCGAAGATGCTGCGCAAGCGCTATTACATTCTTTTTGTAGCCAGGGATGAGGACGGGCGCGTCCGCAAGATTCCGGTTCCCCTTTATTATGCATATGGATTTGTTGCCGCGGCGCTGGTGGGTGCGTTCACCATCGTCGGACTGGCCGGTTCCTACACACGCATGTTGCTGAAGACAGAGAGCTTCAACCAGGTGCGCCAGGACCGGGAGAATCTGCGCAAAGACTATAAGCAGATGGCGCAGATTGCGCATGATCGCGGAGTGCAGGTGGCCTCATTGGGGGCGCTGGCGAGCGAAGTGACGGCGCTGTACGGGTTGCGGCAGAGCAAGCTGGGCCCGGCCAAGCCGGCAACGGCGGCGGCGGGAGCGGCGGCGGCGCTTTCGCCGGCTGCGCTGGCCATCACCGACGACGTGAATCAGCAGCAGGTGAAGCTCTCCATCGATCAGTTTTATGCTCTGCGGGCGCAAGCGCTCTCAGGGCAGGTTACCCGCGCGCTCGAGGGCGGGCTCACACCCAGCTTTACAGGCGACTGGACGCAGTTTGCCGATGCGCCATCGATGTGGCCGGTCGAGGGCCGCGTGGGCTCCAGCTTCGGCGAGCGGGAAGATCCTTTCAACGGGGAAGGGAAATTCCACACCGGCATCGACATTGAAGCGCCTTACGGGACCCCGGTCCGCGCCCCTGCCGATGGAGAAGTGAGCGGGGCCTCGATGGGCGCCGGGTATGGCCGCGAGGTGGTGCTGAATCATGGCCACGATCTGCTGACCGTTTATGGGCATCTCTCCTCGGTTGCGGTGGTGCCCGGCCAGCATGTGATCCGGGGCCAGGTAATCGGCTATGTGGGCAAGTCGGGGCGCGCTACCGGGCCGCACCTTCACTATGAGGTGCGCGTGCACAACGTTCCCGTGAATCCGCACAAGTATCTGCGCACCACCTACGCGCAGGTGGCGGCTCTCGACGGCGATGCGAATGGCAAGCAACGCGACTAGCCGGCTTTTTGGCGGTGGCGAGGCGGCTCCCGGCTCAATGGGAGCCGCTCTTGTCAGGGGCGATTTGCGGCTGCATTCGGTCGCCGGGACGCGCACCCCAGGTTCTTCGGAATCCTGACCATCCCCCCAATGTGGGTGGGGTGCCCCATCCTTCGTCGCCGCGGCGACCCGCAGCGACCCGCCGCGACCGGAAAGGGTGGGATACCGCGAACCTCAACCATCCGTTTTTGTTTTTCAGATCGCCGCTGTAGAATCCACTTGTCATGCCGAAGGGCCTGGTTCTCTGTCAGAAGTGCGGATGCTTCCACTTTCTTACCTTCATAGGAGACTCAATCATGCCTCGTTTTTTACGCTCTCTTGCTATTGTCTTCCTGGCTGCTCTGCCCGCCATAGCGCAGGATCATGCCGCTGATATCCAGACCGCCTTCGCCCGCGCCCACCGCCTTAAGCGGGGCATCAACGCTTCGGGGTGGTTTGCACAGTCGCGCGACTACTCGGCGGCGCGGACCGATCGGTACACAGACGCCGCGGATATTGCGCTGATTGCAAAGCTGGGCTTCGACAATGTGCGGCTGAGCGTGGATGCTGCGCCTCTGGAGCAGTACCCGCGGGGCGAGAATGGGCTGAACGCCGACTTCCTGAGCCGGCTCGACAAGGCCGTGGATACCATGCTGGCCGATGGCCTGGCGGTGCAGATCGATTTGCATCCCGAGGGCCCCTACAAGCAGCAGTTGCGGACGAACAGCGACGCGGTAGACCGCCTGGTTATGCTCTGGCAGCGGCTCGCCGGCCACTATGCCACGCGCGACCCGGAGCGCGTCTTCTTCGAGATTATGAACGAGCCGGAGGTCAACGATCCATACCGGTGGGCAGGGATTCAGGCGCGAGTGGCGGCGGCAATCCGCCAGGTTGCGCCTAAGAACACGATCATCGCCACGGGGCCGAACTACTCCGACATCCCGGACCTCCTCACCCAGCATCCGCTCAGCGACGGCAATGTGATTTACAACTTCCACTTCTACGATCCGCACACCTTTACCCACCAGGGTGCTGGATGGAGCGTACCTTGGTGGAGCTATACGCACGGTATTCCCTATCCGGCCAACGAGGGCTCGATGGCCGAACTGCTGAAGGAGGTTCCCGATGCGGCCGACCGGTTTGCGCTGGAGGAATATTGGCTGGATCGCTGGGACGCGCATCGCATCCGGCTCACAATCGACGAGGCGGCGGCTTGGGGGCACGAGAACCGCGTCCCGCTGATCTGCAACGAGTTTGGAGCCTTTCGCGAGCACACCGACCCCCAGTCGCGGATGAATTGGATTCGCGATGTGCGGACGGCGCTCGAAGCCGACGGCATCGGCTGGGCGATGTGGGATTACCGCGGCAACTTCGGGGCGGTGTGGAAGGAAGACGGTCAGCCGGCGCGCGTGGATGAGCAGGTTGTGGGGGCGCTGGGGCTGAAGAAGTAGACCCAATCGCCCTGGTTGAGCACGGAGCGCCTAATCCGGCGTCCCGATAAAGCGAAGAAAAGAAGAATCTTGGGGCGCAGGCGCCGAAAAATGCATCTGAGCCAACAAAAAGTCGTTGACAATATACTATGTTGTGCATAGTATGGTGTTGTGAAGCATTCTATGCAGCAAAACCGGGAGAGTTCTGAGAAGTGGGAGGTCCAGCTCCGCAAGGGTTCCCTGGAGCTTGCGATCCTTGCCTCCCTTTGGGAGGGCCGGCTCTACGGGCTGGAGATCCTCCGCCATCTGGAGACCAGTTCGGACCTGATCGTCGTCGAGGGTACCGCGTATCCTCTGCTGAATCGGCTGCGCGCCCTCGGCCTGGTCGAGACCGAATGGGTCGAGTCCGACTCCGGGCACCCTCGCAAATACTACCGGCTCACCGCCGCGGGGCGCCATCGAGCCATGGAGATGAGCAGCATCTGGGCTCGATTCTCCGCCAGCATGAACAACCTTCTTGCCCCGCTGAACCGGGAAAAGAGCAAGCAAACTGGGGAGGAAAAGCCATGACCGTTTCTGCCGAATCCCAAAAGACCGTGGATGCCTACTTGGCGGCTCTGCGCAAGCAACTGCGCGAGCTGATGGACGAGGATGTCAACGACATCGTGGCGGAGATCCGCGCGCACATCCTCGACAAAACCTCCGGCGAGGCCGCGGGCGACAGCGTTTCATCCACGCTGGCCGCGCTGGGCACTCCCGAAGAGCTGGCCGACCGCTACCGAACCGAGGATCTGCTGGAGCGCGCGAGAAGGTCGCGCTCGACAGCTTTCATTCTGCGCAGCCTCTTGCGCTGGGCGACTCTGAGTGTTGTCGGGCTCCTCGTCTTCTCAATCTCCGTCGTTGGCTACCTCATTGGCGGAGGGCTTTCCATCCTCGGCGTGCTCAAGCTCTTCAGCCCCCACACCACCGGGCTATACGGACAGTTCTCAGAACATACCTGGTCGCTGAGCTTTCAATCGGGCGGGCCACCTGCGCCGGGCGTTCATGAATTGCTTGGTTGGTGGCTCTTGCCTGTCGGCCTACTTCTCGGCCCGCTGCTGTTCTTCCTTACCTTCCGCTTCGGCTTGTGGAGCATCCGCAAGTTCTGGCGCCCGCGCGCCTGGCGATGAGCGGGCTCGCCAAGGAGAGCTGCTTCTGCTGAGCGGACGCAGACTTCTGCGTCACTTCCCGCCGACGTAGCTCACGTGCCAGATCGACCTCGACCCGTCGTCGGAGACGAACAGCGAGCCGTCCTTGGCCACCGCGACGCCCACTGGGCGGCCCCACACCGTGCCGTCCGGCAGAACGAAGCCGGTGAGAAAGTCTTCGTACTCGCCGGTGGCACGCCCATTGCGCATGGGCAGCCGGATGACCTCGTAACCGGCTCGCATGGCCCGGTTCCATGATCCGTGCTCGGCCGCAAAGCCGTCGCCCTTGAACTCGCGAGGGAACTGGGAACCCTCATAGAAGAGCATCTCCAGCGAGGCGAAGTGGGGATTGACCAGGATGTCCGGGGTGATCACCTTCGACTGCAGTTCGGGGTGTTTGCCGGGATGTCGGGGATCCTGGATGCCGCCGCCCGGTCCGCCCATGTAAAACCAGGGCCAGCCGTAGAAGCCGTCCTCCTGAACGTGGGTCACGTAGTCGGGCACGAGGTTGTTGCCCAGGGCATCCCTCTCATTGGTCGAGCACCAGAGTTCGCCGGTGATCGGGTTGATGGCTTCGCCCACGCAGTTGCGCAAGCCCCACGCGTAGACCTTGACGAACTTGCCTTCGGGGGTGAACTCCAGCACGTCGGCGCGGTGGAACTCCTCGGGATGAGTATCGGAGTCGTCCACGTTGGAGTGCGACCCGACTGAGGCAAACAGCTTTGTGCCGTCCTTTGAGAAGACCAGGTCGCGAGTCCAGTGGCCGCCGCCGCGCAACCGTCCGCCGCCGGGCAGGTCGGCCAGGTGCTCCGGGGGGCCGCTTGCCGTCAGGTCTCCGCTCTTGTATGGGAAGCGGACGATTCCGTCGGTGTTGCCGATGTAGACCCACTTGGGATTGGGGCCGCCGGGGTAGAAGGCGATGCCGAAGGGCTGATGGAGATCGGTCGCGAAGACCGAAACCTGCTTGGCTTTGCCGTCCGGGCCCACGCCTCGGAAGACCTTGATCTTGCCGGTTCCGCTCTCCGCCAGGAAGAGATCGCCATTGGGAGCGGTGCGGATGAGACGGGGATTGTCCAGGCCGGTGGCATAAAGCTCCACCTTGAAGCCCTTGGGGGCGATGGGCCAGGCGTTGTCAGGGCGTGCAACCAGAGTGGGGCCGTTGTCCACGGATTCATTGGGAGCCGGGGCAGGCAGGTCGGCCACGGTGAGATGCCGGCGGATTCCGGGCGACTCGTGGAAGGCGTCGGTGAACGCGGCCTGACCGGTAAGCACCGGGTGCTGCGGCGCGGGTTTTGCCTGGTCATCGGCGGCGCGGGCCACTCGGCAGAGAAGCAGGACCACGGCGCCGGCAAGGGCTGAAACCATCAGAAAGCCGGGCGGGCACGGGCGAAGCATGGGCGTACTGCTCATGGGACCTCACATGGGGATTCTGTTGCGATCGAGAGCCTGAGATCGAGAAAAAGCTGGGAAGATAGGGCGGGCGGGGAAGCTCGCATGACTACTTGGATGCAGCAGGACTCGCGGCGGGTGCGGATGCGGGCGAAGAATCTTCGCTCTGCGCCAGGCTGGCCAGCAGGGCGGGCGAGAGCGTGGCCCTGACCACCACCCGGTTGCGCCTCTCCACGGTCACTGCGGCGGTCTTCAGCAGTTGCTTGAGGCCGTTGTTGGCCGTGTTTGCTCCCAGCGGGGCGGTGAATCCGCGCGCCAGCGTGACCAGCGTGGCTAGCGCGGCGGCCTGGCTGGCGGCGGCCTCGTCGTCGGGGGCGATCTCTTCCACTTTGACGCTCAGCGCGCCGCCCAGCGACAGCGCCGGAGTGACGCTGGCAACGAACGTCGAGTCGGATTCCAGCGGCAGCGCCAGGCCGAAGATGTGAATGGCCCCGCTCTCGTTGAACGGCGAGCCGATCTGGCCCACGCCCCAGGCCAGCGAGAGCAGCGGCACGTCGTGGTAGTGCTCGGCCAGCAGCGTGGAGCCGGCGAAGGGCAGCGCGGCCGCGCGATGGCGGTCGAGCATGGAGTGGATCTGCTCCGTGGTGGGAGTGTTGGAGACGGCCAGCATGTCGTAGCCGATCTGCGCAATCCGCACCGTGCGACCCTCCGAGGGAATGGAGTAGACGGTGTGGCCGGCGTAGCTCTCGCGGCTGGCGGCGTGGGCATCGAGCCATTTATTGAGCCGCTGCCCGGTCAGCTTGCCCACCAGCACCATCGAGTAGGCCACCGGGCCATTGGGTCCGTTGGGGTCGGGCATGCGGTGCAGGGCGATGGCCGCCTGATCCAGGTCCTGCTCCCAGTCGATGCCGGTCGCGTCGACGAACTGCTGGTACTCGGGGACGTGTTGGGGCGGCTTCAGGTCCTTGCGCAGGAAGCCGCGGAAGGGCTTGAGGTTGACGTAGATTATGCCGTCGGACTCGGGAAGCAGCCGCGCGGCCTCGGGCGGCGCTTTGGAGCGCAGAAAGACGGCCACGGCCAATAGAACCAGGACCGCGGCCACTACCCAAAGCGTTCTGCGCGTGCGTCGGTGCATGAAGGGCCGTCAGAAATACCCTATCATCTGGCACCGTCCCGTCAGGGCACGACTTCAGCCGGCCCGATCAGCGGCCCGTGTGTCAGGGCACGACTTCAGTCGTGCCACTTAGCCGCAGAGAACTCTGGGCTTCAGCCCCTGCGCGCTTGCGCTTCTTCAGATACGCCGATCCGAACGGGTACTCCTCCGGTGAGTTCGCTAGGCCCGCCTTCACGGGATTGTTCTCGATGTACTCCCGATGCTGCTGAAAGCTCTGCTCATCGGGGACGCGCACGTCGGAGAATCCCCGCTGCCATATCTCGCCCCGAAATCCCAGATCCTTGCTGGCCCGAAACGAAAAGCCGCCCTTGATCAACTGCATTGCCTTCTCAAGGCTCATGTCGCCGGGAACGGTCATCAGGATATGAACGTGATTGGGCATGACGACAAAGTCGTGAACAACCATCTTTCCAGATCGCATGTTTGAGCGAAGAATATCGATGAACAGACCCGCCATGCGTTCGGTCTGGAAGAGCGATCTCCCGCCCGCTGTTCGCGTGGTGGCAAAGAACGTCCGCGGGCACCCCGTGGCGTTTGCCGGGTCCGAAGGTCGGGAAGGCTTCGACATCACAGGGGCTAAAGCCCTCCACTCTTTTGCAACCGCTTTCGGTTCGACTGAAATCGTGTCGATCAACAGTCCGTGCGTCAGGGCACGCTTCACTGCTGCAGATTGACATTACGTGTGTGAGGGCACGACTTCTGTCGCCCCGCGCAGCAGGCCATGTGTCAGGGCACGACTTTAGTCGTGCCGTAGAAATGCCAAATCAGACTCCGGCTTTAGCCGCTGAGGGAAGGTAAGCTGTCGACAATGCGTCCCCTCAGGGGCTGAAGCCTTCCACTCTTTTGCGATCGCGTTCGGCACGACTGAAGTCGTGCCCTGACACAACTCGGGGCGGAAATCGCGCTTTTCCGCACCCCGCAAGGCACCGGACCCACTCTTCCGTCCGCAGACGGCGCTGCGCAGCAATGCGCCGCCAGCCGGAAATCTCAGCTACTCGATGATGCTGACGGAGTAAATTTTGCCGCCGCTTGCCATGTTTGCGCTGCTGTAGGACCCGGGTGGAAGCAACCCATACTCGCCTTTTCCAAGGGTCTGCTCCAATGTGATCTGGTAGAGGCGAGGTGCAAGTTTCTCAGGCTGGAAATCGACGGAATCCCGCTTCGCGCCGCCCGATGCGTGAAACACGCCCCCGGTCTTGGAACGAAACTCCCGCGAACCGCTACTGGTGCGCAGGCGCAGCAATTGGTACTCCGTAATGGCTGTTCCCTCAGGCACATAGACCGCCATTACAAAAGGGTACGTGGCGCTGAGTTTGGCGTGCCGGCCCACTATATGACCGTTGATATCTTCCTTCACCCATCCGTCTGAGGCAATGCTCTTGAGCACGCCGCCGGTCTTGAAGTTCACAACCTCCGGCATCAGCGGCGTCCAGGCGCCGCTCTTGTCCTTGTAATAAACGCCCACTTCGTCGATGCCAGCCGGAAAGGCGGAAACCGCCGCCGGTGCTGGGGCAGGAGCCTCCGCGGCAGGCGCTGGAGCAGGAGTCGCTGCAACTGGTGGGGGAGCTGCGGCCTTCAGCACAATCGCCGCCACTACCTTGTCGCTGGCGCCCGCGGCCTTCAGGGCGATCAGGCCATCCGGGGAGGTATCGTATGTTCCCGGCGAGGCGTTGATGGTGGTGACAATCAGATCGTCCGAAAGGCCGGCCTTGACCAGCTTGATGACAGCGTCGTTGTTGAGCGCCTGCTGGGCAACGAGCAGGGGGCAGATGGCCAGAAACACAACTGCGAGAATGTTCTTGCGCACGAGTTCTCTCCTTACAATTCAAAACCACCAAAAACAGTCAAAGGATGGCGATAGAATCATCAACCCTGAACCTGCTTTCCGCAAGAGATTTCTGATGGGCCAGACAGATTGCGGGCGGGCTGTGGACACTCCGGCACTCAATCGGGGCGCCGCCAACCGAATGCCTCGCGCTCTACTGGCCGGTCGCGTCCCAGACCTTCAGCAGGGCCGGTGAAACGTAGCTTCGCGCCGGATTGTAGTTGGCCTTGCGCGCCTCTTTGAATGCCGCTTGCGCCTCCGCGGAAGGCCCCTGCCACGCGGAGCGCGGCGTCTCCAATATCGACTGTTCGAGCAAGGCCGCTCCCAGGTAGAAGTATGCCGCGCCGGGGCTCTGAGCGGTATCGGCGGATTTCAGGTAGTCCCTGAGCGCCGTCTCGGCCTGGTCGAACTGCGCTTGATAAAAAGACCGGATTGCGGATGCAAGCTCGTTTCTGGCGGCCGCCGGATCGCTCCGGATTGCCTGCCCGATTCTCTCCGAATTGCTCTGCGCATCCTTGTTGCCGGGCTGGAGTTTCAGCACCATGGCGTAATCGTTGAGCGCATCCGGCAGCTTGCCCTGCTTCTCGGCATCTTTCGCATCGCTCATCAGCTTGGCCACCTTCTTGGCGATCTCCGCGGCTGAATCGGCCGCCGGTTTGGCGGTGGCAGGCGGCGGAGGCGGTGCGTTCTTTGTCTGCATGGCCTTCTGCAGATCGGCGATCCTGGCGGCAATGTTGCCGGGGCCGTTCGGGTTGAGACTCTGCGCCTGGGTAAGCTGGCTTATGGCTCCCTGGGGATTGCTCTGCGCCAGTTTCTGAGCCTGATCGAGGTACCCGTTGTAAAGAGCTACATTGTTGACGTACGCATTGGCGCTTGCTTTGTCGTCCGCATTGGTGATCGATTGCGCCGACGAGACGACCGTGCTGAAGTCGCCCTTTGCCCAGGCGGCCTTCACCTGGTTGAGCAGCCTGTCGTTCCGGATCAGTTCCAGCAGGAACCTGGCTTGGCCCGACAACTTCTGATCGTAGCTTGAGACAAGCTTGGCAGTGGATTCCGCCTTGTCCAGGTCGTGGCCTTTGTAAAGCGCTATGG
>JBEKCX010000023.1:0-14715 GCA_050014655.1 Occallatibacter sp.
AATTGGTGGTGTTCGTGTTGTTCCCCTGGTTGGCTACGTAAAGGAACTTGCTCTTGGATTCGACCAGCAGGTAGATGGGGTTGGAGAGCGTTGGATCGTCGGGGACGATCCCGCCGATCTGAGGCTCCAGAGCGCCGCCCGTCCCCACCGAGTAGGGAAGAATCTGGCTCGCAGAGGTGGTTCCGTTGGCCACGATGGGCTCGTTGTCGAGCACGTAGACGTACGAGCTGCCGCCTGTGATGGCCGCGGCTTGCGCTATGTTCAGCGCCTGTGCGCTGTTCTGGGTGACGGTCAACTGCCCGCTGGCGAGGCCCTCGTTGTAAGGGAAGACAACGTCGCCGGTCGCGGGCGTTCCGCTAAGAGTGAGGATATACGAGGAGTTCAGCAAGAAATCGATAGGATTGGCCGGCACCGGGAAGTAGGTCAGCGGCGTGCCATTGGCCGCCGAAACCTGGGCGTTCACCACCAGTTGAAGGCGGCCCGTCGACGAGTTGATGGAGAAGACCGTAATGTCGCCGCAGGTTTTGGCCGAGGCTCCCAGGGCCAGCGCGCAGGCGGCATTCGACGGCGCGTCGTGGTCCAGCACGAAAAGGTATGCGCCCGCGGCGTCGGCGAACATCCGGATGGGGTTGATGCCCTGCGTGTAGAAGGTCTGCTGCGGGGTGAGAATGCCGTTGCCGCCCACCGCGAACTGGGTGATATTGGAGTTCTCGCAGGGGTTGGCCGTCGTGCATACCGATCCGCCTTGCGCGTTTGTGCCCCGGTTGAGGACATAAAGGAAGCGGCTGCCCAACAGAAGCGCGGCGCGCTCCGGGTTGGCGCCCCCGGAGGAGATCGGCATTCCATTGATCGGGGTCAGCTTACCCGTATTGTGATCGATCTTGAAGCCGCTGATGATACCGCTGTTGGAGGACTGCGCCGTCACCGTCCCCGTCACATACAAAAAGCCGACCGTATAACTCTCGACGCAAGACGTAACGCTGAGGACGATGCCCACAGAGAGAGCGCCCATCAGAAGTGCCTTGCCGAATCTCGTAAACTTCATGCGATTCCTTCATCCTGATCCGGCGTGCGCCGCCAGGTTTGCTAGTTCCACAGCAGAGCTGGGTTGGGAAGGGTCCCTGCTGCATTGTAAAAGGCGAGGGCAGGTTGTGCCTAGTTTCGCGCGAAACAGGGCATTTTTTGAGCCGTCTCCGTCGCCGGCGCCACCCAACCCGGCGTCGGGCCGGCTGCAAACAAGGATTTTGGACACGGCTGCGGTTTTGACGCCCCGTACACGAAAAACGTCAACGCGCAGCCGCTAAACAGATTCGATCCCGTCCGTTGATCCCCACGCCGGAGCTTGGCGGTTCTCACCACACCCGGCAGGATTTGACCGGAACCATCGGCTGGCCCTTCGAGCAGCCGAAGGCCTTGCCGAATTCCTCGAAGTTCTGGACCGAGCCGTTGACGCGCCAGCGGCCGGGCGAGTGGGGGTCGGTCAGCGCTCGCTGGCGGGCCGCCTCTTCGGTCTGGTTCTGGCACCATACCTGCGCGAAGCCTAGAAAGTAGCGCTGCGCCTCGGTGTAGCCGTCGATCTTGTCCTGGATGGATTTGCCGTCGGCCGCCAATGTGTCCAGAAGCGCCATGTAGGCAATGCGCAGGCCGCCGTTGTCGGCCGTGTTCTCGCCCAGAGTGAGGTGGCCGTTCAGTTTCTGCGCGGCCACGTCGCCATGCGCCGGCGCCGCCTCAAAGCCGCTGTACTCGTCCGCGACGCACTCGGTCCGCTCGGTGAATCCCTTGCGATCCTCAGGGGTTTGCCACTCGCGCAGGTAGCCCTTGCCGTCGTCCTTCGAGCCCTGGTCGTCGAAGCCGTGGGTCATCTCGTGCCCGATCACCACCCCGATGCCGCCAAAGTTCACCGCCGGGTCGATGGTGAAGTCAAAGAACGGCGGCTGCAGGATGCCGGCGGGAAAGTTGATGTCGTTGAAGTTGTCGTTGTAGTAGGCGTTGACCGTGGGCGGCGTCATCTCCCACTCCTTCTCGTCCACCGGCTTGCCCAGCTTGGCAAAGTTGTAGTTGCGCTCGTAGACTGCGCTCCGGTGCAGGTCGCCGATCCAGTCGTCGCGGCTCACCTTGACGCTGGAGTAGTCGCGCCACTTCTCCGGGTAGCCGATCTTGTTGCGGATCACGGCCAGCTTCTCTTCAGCCGCCTTCTTGGTGGCCTCGCTCATCCAGGGCAGAGTCTGGATGTCGTCGCCGAGAGACTTCTCCAGCGCCGCCACCAGCTTGTCCATGCTCGCTTTGGCAGCGGGAGGAAAGTTCTCCTTCACCCAGTCCTGGCCGACGGCCTCGCCCAGCGCGCCGTCGGTCGCGGTGGAGCATTGCTTCCAGCGGGCCAGCGGCTCCTTCTGTCCCTGAAGCGTCTTGCCGAAGAAGGCGAAGTCCTCATCGAAGAAGGGCTGGGAAAGATTCTTGGCCTGACCGTGCAGCGCATGCCAGCGCAGATAGCTCTTCCAGGAGTCGAGCGGTTCGCTCTGGATAAGGCCGTTGAGCGCCTTGAAAAACTCGGGTGTGCCCACGTTGAGTGTCTCGAATTGCCCAATGCCGATGGCGCCGAAGTACACGCTCCAGTCGAAGGCGGGCGTAACCTTCTCGAAATCCGCGACCGCGTAGATGTGGTAACGGTTCTCCGGCTGGCGCAGGTCGGCGCGGCTCATCGAGGGCTTGGCCAGCGCGGTCTCAATCTCCATTACCGCCGCTGCTTCCCTTGCGGCCTGGTCGGCCGTGTCCCCTGCCAGGGTGAACATCTTCCTCAGGTGCTCCACGTACTGGGCGCGAATGGCGATGAAGCGCGGCGAATCTACCAGATAATAGTCGCGATCCGGCAGCGAAAGTCCGCCCTGGAAGAGCAGGGCGATCTGCTTCGACGAGTCCTTGTCGTCCTGCCCCACACCAAACTCGAAGAAGCCGTCCGGTATACCGTCATTCTCAAGCCGGCCGAGCAGCGCCGGGAGTTGCTTGGCGTCGGCGAGGCCAGCGATGACCTTCCACGCCGGCTCGACTGGCGCGAGACCCTTCTTGTCAATCAAATCGGTGTTCATGCAGGCGGCAAAGAAGTCGCCGTACTGCTTCTGAAGCGGGCTCTTGGGAGCCTTCGCGGCGGCGTCCAGCTCCTGCCAGAGCAGATAGCGGTTGCGCTCCCGGAGCAGCGAGAACGACCGCGCCCAGACCACCTGGTCGGATGGAACGGGGTTGTTTTTCACCCAGTTCCCGCAGGCGTACTGATAGAAATCCGTGCACGGATCGGCGCTCTTGTCGATGGCCGCAAGATCGAAGCTCCTGATGGCCGCCGGCGGCGTAGGCGCCTGCTGGGTCGGGTTGGCTTGCGCGACAGCGGGCGCCTGGGCCAGCGCGGTCCCGGCCGCCAGGACAAAAAAGAAAGCGAGTCGAAGACGATTCATGGCAAGTCCTCTTGAAAAACAGGGTCAGCCAACCGTCTTCCACGCGGCATGGAGCGCCTCGGGAAGATGGTCAGGACCGAGCTTGCGGCAGCCGGCTCATTGCGGGCTGCGCTGCATAGGAGGCTATCACGGCGGACCGCCGGCGGAGCGTCCGACTGTCCGAACCGATTTCCGGCGCGGGTTTCCGCGCGCGCCCAAGTCTCAGCCCTGGGAGCGGAATCCGGAAGAGAGGTCGTGAACGGAGGCGGCTGGGATATATTGAGTCCGTGGACGGATGGGCTCTCATTCCCTCTCAGCGCGGAGAATCACGGTGAAGAATTGGGACGTTGCGATGGTTACGGCCTCATCGGCGCGGCAGGCGGGTTTATACCGCGATGAGATCGAGCGCCGCAGAATGTCCGGGATGCTGCCCGAGGGGACGGAGTTTCTCGTTATTCCCGATCCCGACGACCGCAGGGTGGGCAGCGGCGGCGCGACCATCCATGCGCTGGGGGTTCTCGGCAAAAACCGGGAGTGGTGGGGCCGGCATCGCGTCCTGCTGATTCACTCCGGCGGCGACTCGCGCCGGCTGCCGCAATACTCGCCCGGCGGCAAGCTGTTTGGCGTGCTGCCGTCGCGCACCCAGCCGCGCGCAACCACCACCGTCTTCGACGAAACCCTGGCGCTCTCGGCGGCCTGGGCGGAGAGAATCGCGAACGGGCTGCTGGTGGCCTCGGGCGATGTGGTCTTGCGCTTCGACGCGGCTGAGGTCGAATGGAACCGGCCGGGCGTGACCGGCGTCGCCATGCGGCTGGATGTGGAGACCGGAGGCCATCACGGCGTCTATGTGGTCGGAGCCGGAGACCAGGTCTACACGTTCCTGCAGAAGCCCACCCCCGCCGAAATTCGCGCCGCGGGCGGCCTGCTGGACGATGGGCGGGTCGCGGTCGATATTGGATTGCTGCGCTTTGACCCCGATCTCGCGGCTGCGCTGACGGAGCTGGCGGGGTTCAAGACCCTTCCTGCGGTCGATCTCTACGATCAGATCACGCGCGGGCTGACTGGCGAGTGGAAGCCGGCGAGCGACGCGGGCCTCTTCTGGCGGGAGCTGGAGAGAATCCTGCGCGCGCCCGAACGGCCGGCGGAGTTCCACTGCGCGGTGGTCGAGGGCGAGTTCCTCCATGCGGGCACCACCCGGTCCTTCCGCAATCTGGCGGCCGGGTCGGGCGGGGTTCTCGACAGCGCGATTGGCGGTGGCAGCCAGGCCGGGCATGAGGCCGTGATCCTGGAATGCGACCTCAGCGGGCCGGTTATCGCCAGCCGCGGCGCCATCCTTCATGGGCTCACGGGGTTGAGCGGTCCCGTGGAAGTTCCGGAAGATACGGTGGTTCACCAGTTGCCGGTGGAAGCGGCCGGCGGCGACGGCTGGGTGATCCGCATCTATGGGGTCGAGGACGATCCGAAACAGGTGATCGGGAGCGCCACCTGGTTCAACCGCCCGATCCTGGAAACCCTGCAACGACTGGGGCTTGGCCGCGACGAGGTTTGGGGCGCGGAGCAATCGCCCACGCTGTGGAACGCCGCGCTGTTTCCCGTAACCTCGCCCGACCAGGCTTGGGCCTGCGCGCGCTGGATGATGGGGTACGCCAGCGGATACACAGCGGAGCATTGGCGCGCGGCGCGGCGGCTGTCGCTGGCTGGGAGCGCGGCCTGCGCCGACGGCAAGGCTCTGGCCGAAGCCCGCAATCGCCGCTTGCAGGCCATCTGGCAGCAGACAGTCGTGGAGTTGGCTGAGTCGGGCACGGACCTGCGCCCGCTGCTGGCCAACCTGCCCGGTTTGGCCCCGGCCGCCGCGGCGGGGCGCACCCTGCGAACCCACGCCGAGGAGTTGCGCCAGGGCAGCCCGGACGACCTGACTCACGCCGCCAGCCACCTCATGCAGGCGGCGCGCTTGCTCCATCGCGCCGGATTCCAGCAGGAGGCGGCGCAGGCCGAGGCTGAGGCTTTCGTCTGCATTCAGGATGCGGTGCGCGAAGGCACCGCCGGCGAGGTCGAGCAGCCACCCTCCCGCTGGCTGTTCGACCGCGTTCTCGTCTCCGCGCCCCCGCGCATCGATCTGGGCGGCGGATGGTCCGACACCCCGCCCTTCTGCTTCGACTGGGGCGGCACGGTGCTCAATTGCGCCCTGGAGATCGACGGCGAGTATCCCATCGAGACCGAGATCCGGCGCATCGCCGAGCCCGTGATTCGCTGCCAGGCCGACGGTCATGGCGTGATCGCCGAGTATCGCACCGCCGAAGAGTTGCTGGAGCCGTGCGGGCCGGGCAGTGTCTTTTCCATCCCGCGTACCGCGCTCCGCCTGCATGGGCTTCCGGCGCCGGGTCAGCCGCTGGGCGAAACGCTCGCGCAGCTTGGCGGCGGCCTCGATATCCGCTGCCAGGTGCGCTTGCCCATCGGCTCCGGCCTGGGCACCAGCAGCATCCTCGCCGCAACCGTCATCCGCGCATTGGCAGTGATCTCCGGCCGCGCGCTGGACGATCATGCGCTCTCCCAGGCCGTCATGCAGCTCGAACAGCGCATGACCACCGGCGGCGGCTGGCAAGATCAGGCCGGCGGCATCTTTCCCGGCGCCAAGCTGCTCATCACCGGCCCCGGCTTGCGCCAGCGGATTCGCGTCCAGCCGCTGCTCTGGACCGGCGACCGCCAGGCCGAGTTCTGCCGCCATCTGGTCCTCTACAACACCGGCATTCAGCGCGTCGCCAAGGACCTCCTTCGCCAGGTGGTCTCCCGCTATCTGGCCCGCGAAACCGCCACCATCCAGGTCCTGCACAGCATCAAGACGCTGGCCGTCGAAATGTCCTACGCCATCTCCGAAGGCGACTGGATGCACCTGGGCGAGTTGCTCGACCGCCACTGGCAGTTGAATCAGATCCTCGATCCGCACACCACCAACGCCCCCATCAACGCCATTCTCGACCGCGCTCGCCCATTCATCTACGGAGCCAAGCTGGCGGGCGCCGGCGGTGGCGGATTCCTGATGATGGTGGCCCGCAGCCCCGAAGCCGCCGCGGCCATGCGCGCCGCGCTCTCCCAGGAGCCTTCGGCGCGCGGGGCGTTCGTGCCTTACCGCATCGCCTCCGAGAGCTTGCGCGTTCACACCGCCGCCGCGGCGGAGGTGGACCAGGGCAATCGCATTTGAAATTCAGTCGAACCACGGTTGGTACTTCCAATAACCACTGGGAAGCCTGAGGTTTCTTGCAGGAGGATTTCATCTCCCGCAAAGAAACCCTGGAGCAGTTCGGTTCCTGTCGGGAAGGGCTTGAGGATCCGCGCCGCGGCAATGCCGCCTTGCATGACTTTCACGAACCGCTGAAGATCGCCTTATGCTGCGTGCTTTGCGGCGGCCAGGGCGCGTTGGATATGGATGTGCTTGCCGAGGCCAAGAAGCCTTGTCTGCGCAGCTTTCTCACTTTGGCCAACGGCCTTCCAGGCCACGAGAGGGGTGGCGCTAGGGAAACGTGCGGAGACCGCCAAGCCGATCGGGCGGCCTCTGGCGTTCTTCTTGGCGACAACAGTCGGCGCGACAACGAAGCATTCATCATCTCGATCGCGGCGGAAGCGGCATCGCGAGGATTTGCTGTTGTTCCGCCAGATCGCGAAGCAGCGCGATGAACTTCGATTTCCGCACCCATCTGCAGCCAAAGGAAACCACTTCGTCCATCGATGGAGACACCGGGGCGCCTTTCGGAAGGACAATGTAATCCGTGCATACTCTTACGCCGTCATCGCATTGTTGCGCATCCTTTCCGTCAAAGACGCATTCGAAGGAAGTTTCCATTGCGGTATACCCCTCATCGAAGACCTCAAAGTACCTTACGTTGCCGTAAGCAGCGGTTGGAGCCGTTGTTGGCACGGCCGGCTCTTTCGCGGCGCGCAGGAAAACCACGTACTCCTCGCCCAGGCGGTTCCCTATGAAGGGGCCGAAGTAGATGGTCTGCCCATCGGCTGTTCCTTTGAAGCTGCTCAGGACGGTCGCTTTGTAGATGGCGGTCTTGTAATTCTCCGTGTCGCCGGAGACGATGCGCACCACCGCCGCCACCACCCAAAAACACCGGCAAAGACTCATCCACCCCTCCAACGCGCCTCGAAATCACTCCTTGTGAGAAATGCGGGCAAGAGCGGTTCCACAATTCACGTGCCCTTTCCGGCATTGAGCAAGGCGGCATTTTCTTGAGGAAAATGCCCCTTGAGCGCAGTGGTTTCGGGGTGCGGCAATTGTGGAACCGCTGTAGCCGATCCCTCCCTCGGAGCGGCGTCTTGCCGCAGAAGACGTTCGCGATGCCGACATATCGGGACGAGTTGCGCGATTCGACAGGAAGCGAAGGGCCTGAGGCCAACATGGCCGCATGCCTGCACCCGCCTGCAATTTTCGTTTCAAATACAGGCCTGGGGGCAAAAAGCGGCGCTGTCAAGCAGGGCGGCGACTGGCCTATTCACATCTGAGCGCAACCACGGGATCGACGCGCATGGCTCGGCGGGAAGGCAGAAAGGCGGCGAGCAATGCGATGACCAGAAACAACGCCGAGACGCCGGCATAGGAGACGCCATCGAGGGCCTCGAGGTCATGAAACGCCCAGTGAAGCAGCGCTGCGACGCCCGCGGCAAGCAGTATTCCGGCCAGCAGTCCCCCCAGCACGGGCTTCATGACCTCGCGCAGCATGAGTCCCAGAACATCGCGTCTCATTGCGCCCAGAGCCATGCGAACTCCAACCTCTCGCGTGCGCAGCGCGACCACGTAGCCGACCGTGCCGTAAATGCCCATCGAGGCCAGCAAAAGCCCCAGAAGGCCAATCGCGGAAGCGACGGTAGCCACCATGCTGGTGGTCATGAACATCGGCGCTTGGCGGAGCATCTCATCGAAGGTGGATGGGGTGGCCGTCACCTGGGGATCGATGGACGATATCGCCGGGCCGATGGCGGCAACGATCTGCTTCGGGTCGTTCTGCGTCCGGATGAGGATGGGGTAGTCCTGGAGCCGGTCCTCTGGCAGCGGCAGATACGCCAGCCTGGAGTTGCCCTGGCCTAAGTTGACGTCCCGCGTGTCGCGGGCGATGCCGATCACCTGGTAGGTCAATCCGTCGGGAACGGCTTCGCCCTTTTGCTGCATCAGCCCGCTGGCTTCCAAACGGAGGCTGCGGCCGATGGGATTCTCGCCGGGCCAAAGGAGTTTCGAGGCCGCCTGGCTGAGGATGACGGAAGGCGCGGGCTGGCCGGTCGGCGGCTGAAAGTTGCGGCCCATCAGCAGGGGAATGCCGAGGGTCTGGAAGTAGTCTGGCTGAACGTAGCTGTAATAAAAGAACGCCCGCGCACTCTGAGCCGAGGGCTTTTCTCCGTTGAGCGTGACGAAGGCCATTCGAGGGCCGAGGCCGAGGGGCGGGTTGGCGCTGGTGATCGCGGCCACTCCAGGCAGGGCGGCCAGGCGCGCCCGAATCTCGCGCACAACCTCGGCCTTGCGGTCGGAGCTGTACTTCAAACCCTCCGGGAATCTGAGATCGAGATTGACGACGTGTTGAATATCGTATCCGGGGTCCGCATTGAGCCCGTGAATGGCGCTGCGAATCAGCAGACTGCCGGCGATCAGGAACACGAGGGCGATGGCAACCTGCGTGCCGATCAGAATGTCGCGCAGCGCGTGGCCCCGAATCGGCGAAGTGCCCTCACTGGCCTTCAGCGTGGACGCCAGCGCGGAGCGCGAGCTGGCAACCGCGGGAGCGAGTCCGAAGAGAATACCGGCGAACAGAGATATACCAAATACGTAGGCGAAGATCCCCAGGTCCGGAGTCAGGCTCAAGATCACGGCGCCATTCATGCGGTTGGCGATCCAAACCTCCAGAACCTTCATCAGGCCCCAGGTGACGAGAAGCGCGACGACGCCGGCAAGCAGGGCCAGAAGCGCGCTCTCCGTCAGCAACTGCCGGATCAGGCGCAGCCGCGTGGCTCCCAGCGAGAGGCGCATGGCCAGTTCATTCTGGCGCGATGCTGCGCGGGCCATTTGCAGGCTGGCGACATTGGCGCAGGCCACCACCAGCACCATTCCCACCGTGGTCATGATGAGAAGAACGAAAAAGCCGAATCCGGCGTTGTGCTTAACAGGAAACGGTTGTGGGGAACCCGGCCAGACCGCCGCGGAAGCGGGCTTGCTCCAATCCGAATGAGGAGCGTGGAGCGCGTCGAGGCGGCTGGCAAGCAGGCTCATCTCCGTCTGCGCCTGGCTTATGCTGACGCCGCGAGCCAGACGGGCGCGCAGCATGCAGCACTTGTTATCGCGGTTGCGCTCTAGATCGTCGCCGGGATGCAGCAGCGGCTTGAGGCTGATCGGAAACCAGAAATCGGGCACGATGACCATGTTGGTGCCTGTGAAATTGTGGGGCGTGATCCCGATGACGGTGAAGGCGACGCCATTCAGGCGAATGGTTCTGCCCAACAGCGCCGGATTGCCGCCAAACCGCCTCTGCCAGTAGTTTTCGCTGATCAGAACCGATGGAGAAGCCGCCAGCTCCGAGGGGCTCATGGCATCGAAGGTCCGGCCGTGCAGAGCCGCCACGCCGAGAACCGGGAAGTAGTTCTCCGAGACGATTTCGGTCAGGACGAACTCCTTGCGGCTGGCGCTGGAGGAGAGCAATCCCAATCTTCCCGCCAGCGATCGTTCCCTCGCAGCGCGCTGGCTGTCGACGCTTCCGGCATCGGAGAGAGCCATGGGCTCTTCTCCATCTGTGGCTATCATTCCGCTGAAGGAATGAAGCTGGTCCCGATACGCCAGATAGTCGGGATAACTGAAATTGGGGTCGGGGATGCCCGAGCGGGCGATCACCGCGAGGTTGGCCATCCGGTCGGGATCGGGAACCTTGAGCGATTGGTCGAAAAGCAGTTTGTAGACGGTGAAGGCTATGGTGTTGACCCCGATGCCGAGCGCCAGCGCCAACACGGCGGCGATGGTAAACCCGGCATTGCGGCGCAGCATCCGCGCTCCGTAGCGCAGGTCGCGGAGCACGGTCAGCGGCAGGATGGTCAGATCGATCTCACTCATCCGCTCACGCCACACGCCCGGATTGCCGAAGCGCAGCCGGGCTTCGCGGCGGGCTTCCGCGTTCTCCATTCCCTGATCCACGTTCCATTGCTCGCGCATGGAGAGGTGGAATTCGAGCTCTTCTTCCAGCTCCTTAGCCAGCTTCTCTCTGCCAAACAGGGCGCGAATCCGGGAGATCCATGCCATCGAGAGCCTCCTCCGCCTATGCCGTTCCGAAATCCAGCACCAAGGCAACCGCGCTGGTGATCTTTTGCCAGTTTTCCTGCTCGGCCGTTAGCTGCTTCCGTCCCAGTTCAGTCAGCCGATAGAAGCGGGCGCGGCGATTGTTCTCGCTCAGGCCCCACTCGGAAGCGATCCATCCCTCCTGCTCCAACCGGTGCAGCGCGGGATAGAGCGAGCCTTCTTCAACCCGCAGCACTTCGTTTGAAATACGCTCGATGTGCAGCGTAATCCCCCAGCCGTGCATTGGGCCGCGGTCGAGGCTCTTTAGAACCAGCAGCGCCAGGGCCCCTTGCAGGTTGTCACTTTTTACTTTGGTCATTGGAAACCCTACCCCTAGATGTCTATAGAAGTAGAGCGCCTTTTGATTCCCTTGTCAAGTCGATCTCAGCTGGAGGAGTTCTCCAGGTTGGCCGTCAACCCAAAGATGGGAGGGGAAAATGCACTCGGTTCTCGCCAGTCGCAGAGTCACAAGCCGGGTGGCAGCGCCGCATCTCGCGTTGAACCGCCGGGCAACCGCGACTTTTTCCCGGAAGATGGATTTACACGGGTGCATGAGATAACGCTCGAGACCCGATCCGGTAATTGGGAAGCGACTGCAACAGCCGGCAGCCGAGGCGGCGCGCAAGTCGCGGCGGGCGGATTGCGGCCGCCCGGCAGGATGCCGGAGTCAATGCTCCACATCCCTTTGTCGTCAGGCGCATTCTTGTTGCATCCTAGGGAGAGCCTTGCTTCTTGAGGGTTCCCCTGGCGGAGCGGGTATGAAGCTGTACTTTGCCGCTGTTTTCATTTCGCTATCCGCCCTCAGCGCCACGCAGGCCGCCGCGCAGACCAAGCGCGCCCTGCTGATCGGCATCGATACCTACCAGCCCGCCGGGACTCAGGCCCAGCATCCCGCCGGTTGCACATACGGCCGCTGCGAGCTGGGCGCCTTCGAGAATCTGGACGGGGCGGTCAACGATGCGCGGGCCATGGCCGACCTGCTCACCAGTCCCAAGTTTGGCTTTCCGGCGGACAAGGTGGTGCTGCTCACCAACCCGGCCGAGCCCCATCCGCGGCCCGGAGTGGTTGTCCTGCCCGCGGAGCAAACCTCGCGCGACGGCATTCTTGGCGCCATGCAAAAGTATCTCGTCGATCTGCCGCAGCGGGGCGACACCGTGGTCTTCTACGACGCCAGTCACGGCTCGCTGCGCGTCAACAGCAAGGGCAACAAACTCACCGTGCTGGTAAACGGCAACTACGTCCATGCGGATAGCACGCTGGTACCCGCCGACGCCTACAAGGGCGGCTTCGATGTCCGCGACCGCGAGATAACCCGCATCTTCAATGCCGCGCTGGACAAGGGGATTCATCTCACGGCGATCTTCGACAGTTGCCACAGCGGCGGCATCAGCCGCGGCATCGGGCCCAAGTATCGTGAGCGCAGTTTGGCCTTCGACTCGCGCGACATTGCCGAGGCTCCCGAGCTGCTTGCCAACGGGCAGCCGCGCCCCGCGCCCACCGAGCGGACCGACAATCCGGCGCTGGTGCTGTCGGCCGCGCAGCAGGATCAGACGGCCAAGGAGATGCCCGTCTCCGCTACCGCGACCGAGGCGCACGGGGCCTTTACCGCCGCCCTGATTGAAGCTCTTCAGGCGCTTCCCGTCGCCACGCCGGCCGCCGTTGTCTACCAGCGCGTGAAGGCCGTGCTCGAAGGCGGCAGTGTCCCCGACCAGGAGCCCGATCTGGACGCGACCGCCGCCCGGCGCCGACAGCCGCTCTTCGGCGGCGCGGCGGCAGACTCCAGCAAGGTTCGCGCCGCCGCGCTCCAGACCGATGAGGACGGCAGCGTCTGGCTGGACATTGGGAGCGTCTCCGGCATCGGCGTCGGCAGCGAGTTCACCTCCATGATTCCGGACAGCAAAGGCCGGACCGTCACACTGCGCGTCACGAGCCTGGAGGGTATCGCGCGCTCCTCGGCCGCGGTTGTCAGCCCGGCGGGCGCTAAGGTCGCTCCCGGCGAGGTCTTCGAACTTACCAAATGGAGTCCGGCGGAGTCGGCGCCGCTGCGCGTCTGGCATTGGTCGGCGAATCTCTCTCAGGATGAGATTCTCGCCGCAGCGACCCAGGTCGCAGCCAGCGGAGCCGCCCTGGTCTCCGATCCAGCCGAGGAGCCCTGGACCCACATTCTCTGCTGGGACGGCACAAACTGGACGCTGCAACAGGCCGGCGTGCCTGCGCCCGTCAGCCTCGGCGCGCCGCTGACCGCGCAGGCTCTGAAGCAGCATCTTCCCGCCGGCGCCAAGCTCTGGGTCAACCTGCCGCCTTCGCGGGAGTTGGCCGCCAGGCTCGCGCCGGACGACCGCAACAGCGCCTTCCAGGCCGTGCCCGATCTGGCCGGCGCACACTACGCCCTGGCCGGCGTGCTCACCGCGGATGGACCCGCCTACGCCTGGTTCCACAAGAGCGAGTTGGCGGCCGGCCCGCCCGCATCCGTCAGCGCGCTGCACAGCCCTGGCTGCTCCGCGACCTCGCAGTATCCGGTGCGCAGTGACTGGGTGCCCATCGCCGGCGCGAGCGCTCTCGACCAGGGCGGAGCGGCGCTCAACAAGTTCGCATCGTTGCTCGCCAAGGTGCATGGCTGGCTGGAACTGGCGAACAGCCCCGCCGACGCATCCACGGCCGGCTACTACTCCCTGGCCTTGGTTCCCGCGTCCGGCCAGACGCCGCTCACCGCCGATGAGCCCGCACGCCAGGGCGACCTGCTGAAGCTGGCTTTGCAGTCCACCGACCGGGTCGTCGACAAGCGCTGGGTCTACATTCTCGACATCGATTGCCACGGCAGAGGTTCAGTGCTCTATCCGGGCAACTATGCCGAGAACCAGTTCCCCAACGCCGCCGACAGCGGCCGCCAGTTCGTCCTGCCCGGCGCGCGCACCCTGCGCATCGGCCCGCCCTACGGGGTCGACACATTGATCCTGCTCAGCACCGCGCAGCCGCTGCCCGATCCTTACGCGCTCAACTTCGAGGGGGTCGCCCAGCGCGGGTCGCGGGGCATGGAATCGCCCCTGCAGAGGCTGCTCAACGAAACCAGCGGCGGAACTCGCGGGTTTTCCGGCGAAGTTCCTACCAACTGGGGCATCGGGCTGATTACAATTCGCAGTGTCCCAAAGGATGCCGCCAAGTGAGTTCCGTGAAGCGTCGCCGAAGTCAACCAACCCGAAAACGCAGTTCAGCTTCCCTTGGAGGAGAAAGATCATGACCGTATCCCGCCGCCGTTTCGTAACCCATGCCTCCGTTTTCGGCCTGCTCGCGGCGCTGCTGCCCGAGCTAGCCGCCGCGCAAGCCGGCCAAGCCGCCGCTCCGCAACCGCCCGCGGAAGACGCCCCGCACGATTCCTACGATTTCTGGAACGGCTTCTTTGACTCCGTCAACCCCTACAGCCGCAACTATGGAAAGAAATCGGCTTCGCGCGGGCCCAAGGACCAGCTTCCCGATCCGGGCTCGGAGACCCAGTACCTGCACTACAGGACCGATACCAAAAAGCTCCGCTATGCCACCGACATCGAAAAGGAAGAGTTGCTGGACCACGACGGCGACGTGGCCGTCAGCATCGCGCTGTCGCAATTCCGGCCCGGCAGCGGCGAAACCAATCTGCGCGCCTCGCAACTGCGCGTTGACACCACCCAGATTCACCCCTACATGAACATCATCGCCCCGTTGGCCTGGACGGCTATCGCATCGCTCCAGCCCGACAAGGCAGGCAAGGTTTCGCTCGACCAACTCGGCTTCAAGACCCCCCAGGCGACGCAGGGCACGAGCAAGATACTGCTCACGCAGGGCACCGGCAAGCTGGCGGTCAACGTTTCCAGGGCCCCTTCGACCTCGGGATTTGTGAAGGCGCTCAATATCATCATGGCGGGTGCCAAGATAGCGGTTCCTCTGGTCGCCCTGCCGGCCATCAGCGTGCCCGCGCTCAGCGCTTTCAGCGAGGTGCTGAGTTACTGG
>JBEKCX010000024.1:0-14639 GCA_050014655.1 Occallatibacter sp.
GCACCCTGAGGGGCGCGCACTGCAAGCGGCACGGGGTCTGGGAGCAACGAAGCGCAATGCTCCGGGCGGCTTACAGAGAAGACCGCCAAGCCCCGCCCAGGCAGGGCTTTACTATTCCCTATTCCCTATTCCCTATTCCCTATTCCCTGATCCCTGCCGTTCAGTCCCTGTCCGACAGCAGACTTTGCTCCTCCGGCGATTCCAGCCGCACCACGCGATCGACCGTGTACGGCGCGGGATTCTGGCTGCTGTGATAGTGACGCACCTGCAACTCGCCCAGCAAACCAATGGCCAGCATCTGAATGCCGGCCACAATCAGGACTGCGCCAATGACGAACATCGGACCATGCTGGTCCATGAGGTTCTGGTGCGGGTGCAGCAGCTTCGTCCCCAGCAGCACCATCGAAATGACGCTGCCCACCAACATGCCAAGCGCCCCCAGGCCTCCGAAGAAATGCAGCGGGCGGCCCATGTAGCGCAGCAGGAAGCGAATGGTCAGCAGATCGAAGAAGACGCGGAAGGTGCGCCCGATCCCGTAGTGGCTTCTGCCCCGTTCGCGATTCTGGTTGCGGATGGGAATCTCGCAGATCGAGGCGCCGTGCCAACTGGCCAGCGCGGGAATGAAGCGGTGCATCTCGCCGTAGAGCGGAATGCTCTGGATCACCTCGCGGCGATAGCCTTTGAAAGTCGTTCCGAAGTCGTGAATGTCGACGCCGGAAAGCCTGGCCATCAGCCAGTTGGCGCAACCCGAGGGCACGCGCCGCATGAGGAAGTTGTCGATCCGCTCCTTGCGCCAGCCCGAGACCACGTCGTATCCCTCTTCGAGCTTCTCGATGAAGCTGGGAATATCGTTCGGGTCGTGCTGCAGGTCGCCATCCATGGCCAGGATGAACTCGCCCGAGGCGTGGTCGAATCCCGCCGCTAGCGCCGAGGTCTGGCCGAAGTTCCGGCGCAGCTTCACCACCAGCACGCGGCTGTCCACGGCGGCAATCTCCTCCAGCAACTTGTACGTTCGGTCGTTGGAGCCGTCGTCCACCAGCACTAGCTCGAAGGAATCGCCCACCTGTTCCATCACCTGCTTCAGGCGGGCATACAGGACGGTGACGTTCTCCTCTTCATTGTGAAAGGGCACAACGATCGAGTATTTGGCCATGCTTCCAGTATAGATGCAGATTCGATGGTGGAGGATTACGTCCCGTACCGGAATCCGGACCGCATCCTCTACGAAAGTGCTGGTTCGGCTGCCGCGGACCCGCATCGGAACTACCTGTCCAGCTCGTCCAGCATGGCCAGCATCTCGCTCTGCGCGTGGCGGTTCCCGTTGTGGCTCGCGCAGACTATCCCGGCCTTAAGCCGCTCAATCGCCTCCGCCGTCCGACTTGCGGCAGCCAGGGTCTGCGCGGCCATGAAGTAGGCAGCTGTATACTCCGGATCGCCGGCCAGCAGCGTGTCGAACTCACCCAGCGCCTCCGCCGTCTCTCCCACCTTGGCCAGCTCCATCGCCAGGCCGTAGCGGGCAAAGCTGTTCTTCGGGTCCAGCGCCAGAATCTCTCTCAGCCCCGCAATCTTGTCCATCGTGCCCGTCTCCAATCGGCCTGGCGTCCCTGATCCGGCCGCAGGGGATTTGCGTAATTGGCCGCGATTGCCGAAACTGGAACAGTACATCTCGGCACGCGGCACCGGCCGCCGCCAGTTTTATTGTAGTTGGCTGCCGGCTTTGTTCGATGGCTCATGCACGGGCGGTCGGATGCAGCAACCGGCCCGCGTGAATGGCGAACGGAGTGAGCAGACCATGAGTTCCATCCAGAATTACCACCCGGCCAACCCGCGGGCGCGCACCGTAGCCAGCACCCAATCGGAGATGACGGAGATCATTCTCCCCAACGACACCAACACGCTCGGCACTCTGCTGGGCGGGCGCCTGATGCACTTCATCGATCTGACCGGCGCGATGGCCGCCTACCGGCACTCGCGCACCAACGTCGTCACCGCCGCCATGGACCACATCGACTTCATCCGCCCGGCGCGCCTGGGCGACCTGATCACCCTCAAGTCCAGCGTCAATCGCGCCTTTTCCACATCCATGGAGGTGGGCGTGAAGGTCTGGGCGGAAAACACCCGCACCGGCGAGGTTGCGCACGTAGCCAGCGCCTATCTCGTCTTTGTCGCCATCGACAACCAGGGACACCGGCAGGAGGTTCCTCAACTGGTGCCTGAGACGCCGGAGGAGCTTCGCCGCTATGAAGATGCCTTGCGCCGCCGCGAGCATCGCGAAGCCGAGTCTGCCCGCCGCAAGCAAGCCAAACTGGCCGCCGCCGCTCAGGAAGACGCGCCAAAGACCGAACCCTGAGCCAGCCAGGTGAGCATCAACCATGAACAGGACTGGGGTTCAATCCTCAGCCGCGTAATAAGGAGCAATCGATTTCTATGGCCCATTCGCCCACCATGCCTTCCCCCGCCGCCTTGCCTGGAGTCTCCAAGATCGTCGCCATCGGTTCCGGCAAGGGCGGTGTCGGCAAGACCACCGTAGCCGTCAACCTGGCCATCGCGCTCAGCCGGCTCGGCCAGCGCGTGGGCCTCATGGATGCCGACGTCTACGGCCCCAATGTGCCCCTGATGATGGGTTCGTCCCAGCAGCCCAAGGTCGGCGCGGGCAACCGCATCGAACCCAACCTCACCCACGGAATCAAGACCATCTCCATTGGCTACATCTCACCGGGCGACAAGCCCATGGTGATGCGCGGACCCATGCTCCACCAGATCGTCCGCCAGTTCCTCCAGCAGGTGGACTGGGGCGAGCTCGACTACCTCATCGTCGATCTGCCCCCAGGCACCGGCGACGTGGCCCTCTCGCTGGTCCAGACCGTCCCCCTCACCGGCGCCGTCGTCGTCTCCACCCCCTCCGACGTCAGCCTCCAGGATGCTCGCAAGGCCCTCGAAATGTTCGCTCAGGTCAACGTCGAAGTCCTCGGCATCGTCGAGAACATGAGCCACTTCACCTGCCCCCACTGCAACCAGGAGATCGACATCTTCTCCCGCGGCGGCGCCGAGCGAACCGCGCGGCAGTTCGGCGTTCCCTTTCTGGGGGCAATCGAGCTGGTTCCCGCCATCCGCGAAGGCGGAGACCGCGGCTTGCCCGTCGCTCTGGCCGGGCCCAAGAGCCCGCAGGCGGCGGAGTTCTATGCCGTGGCGGAAAGGCTCATGAAGCAGGCCGAAGAGGCTGCGGCGGCCGCCACCGACATCATCGAGATAAGCTGAGACGGAATCGGGCAGTAAGCAAACAAGAAGGCGGGGCATGCGCCCCGCCTTCCCCGTGCTTCAGTTTGCGCCCTACCGCCAGTGCCCTTCGATCAGCACCCATTCTCCATGGCGGTGAACCCACTTATGCGCTACCCAGCGCGCGCCGGGATGGGGCGGACGGTCCCAGCGGCCTGGAGTCCAGACATAGTGGTCGCCCTCCCAGCGGTGATAGCCGTCGATCCACACAAATCCGCGCTCCGGCGGCGGGCCCCGGCGCTCGACGACCGGAGGCGGCGGCCCTATGCGAATCACAACCTGCGCAAACGAAGCTGCAGGGAAAAGGGTGAGAGCAAGCAATAGTGCCAGTACAGTCTTCTTCATGGCGAATCGTCCTCCTGGGGTTTGATCTCTTCCGGAAGCTTGCCTGTTTTCCGGTGTTTCGCCTATATCAACGTTGGCCCGCGAGAATAGTTGCGCTTCCAGCACACAGCAGCGGCTTACGCCGCCTCATTCTTCTCTCATAGCGCATCCGCGGCCTTCACGCAAGCCACGCTGATTCTTAATCCCTATTCCCTGTTCCCTGCTTCTACGGTATCTGCCCCATGGGCAGCTCGATAACCGGCGTGCGCTTGCCATCCCTCACCGCATACGCCCACAGCCCGTGAAAGTTTTTCCTCAGCCCCGGCTGCGCCTTGAGGAGCGCGCTCAGCACGGCAACCGCCTCGGTGCGCGCCGCGGCCGGATCGGTCACTCCCGTCGATTCGTACGTCACGCCCAAATCCGGTTCGCGCAGCGAGGCGTCCAGCCGCACCGCGTCGATCTTCCAGGTGCGATCGCCGTCGGCGAGCGAATAAGGAAAAACGTCCTGGGGCGAGCCTTTGATCTGCGACTGTTCCTGGTTAAGCCGCTCCATGTTCGGCGAAGAGAGAAAATCCACCGGCAGCGAGAGAAAACGCGCCGCCTCATAGCAATACCAGGCGCTCCAGGACTGGTCCGCGCTTGCCAGCTCGCGGGCGTGCGTCCAATACCACTTACCGTCATGCCCATCAAAGATTCCTTGGCGCGCCGACAGCCCGGCCAGTTTCCAACCCTCGGAGCCCCCGGCGCCATACCAGGCCAGAATCAACCCCAACTGCCCGCCCAGTGGAGCCCCCGCCGCATCGGCCAGCACCACCGCGTAGCGGCCCGGCGGCAGCGCCCGCATATTGATGGTCACGGTGATCGATCCGCTCTGGTTCGAGCAGAAGAACTGAGTATCGGCCGGCGCCGCAAGGCTGCTTGCCTCCAGCAGATACACGTTCCTCAGTTGAATCTGTCCGCCCTTCATCAGGGGCGCGGCCTGCTCCACGGCCTCGCGAATCCCCTCCCACTCCGCCGCCTCGGCCGGCAACAGCGCGGCCTGCAGCGCGGCATAATCCTGCCCCATCACGGCTTCCGTGAGCCGTCCGCCGGCCGCGGCCAGAGCATTTCGATCCGGCGCCAACAGCTCCGCCTCTGTGGTGCAACTCGCCGAACTAGCGGCGCGGCTCGCCGGCGGCAAAGCCCCCAGGACAAGAACAAACGCCGCAACGACCCAGACCTTCCAGCAGAGGCGCATCTGTTTTGGAATCCTCTCTGCCCGGCGAATCTTTCGTTCCGAGCGTCCGCGGGCCACTGATAGTCTAGTACAGTAGAGCAGCAACGAATCGCCGCGTTCCGGCAATCGTCCAGTGCCGGACGCCGCTGGCGAGCCGGGGGAGGCGATCTCCATGCGCATATCGATCCCGCTCAATCCGAACCCTTACCGAGCCCGTCTTCTGACCGCGGTGGCGTTAGCCGCGGCCTTTTGGGGGGTGCAAGTGCTCGCCGCGCAAGCGCCTTTATCAGCCCCGGCATCCAGCCCCGCGCGCAAAGCGCTGCACACTCCCGCCCGACCCGGCGCAGCCCATGCGCTCACCCAGCCCGCTCAGGCAGCCCCTGCGCCCGCAGCTCCTCCCGTGCCCGAGGCTCCGCATTGGCCTGCCAACGACCAGCCGGCACAGGCCACCGTCGTTTGGGACAGCCACGGCCTGCGCATCGACGCCGAGAACTCCAGCCTGGAACAGATCTTGAGAGATTTCTCCACGGCCACCGGCGCCCAGGTGGACGGGATGGCCGCCGATCAGCGGGTTTTTGGCACCTATGGGCCCGGCCAGGCGCGGGACGTTCTTTCCGAGCTCCTTCAAGGCTCCGGCTACAACGTCATTATGATTGGCGACCAGGGCCAGGGAGCGCCGCGCCAGATCGTGCTCAGCGTTCGTCAGGCAGCCGGCGCGCAGCCAGCCGCTACAAACAACCAGGCCAACAGCAACGACGACGATGCCGACGTCGAAGAACCGCCGCAGCCGCCGCAAGCCGCCCCTGTACCCTTCCGCCCTGGCTTCCCGCCCGGAGGCCCGCTGCGCACACCCCAGCAGATCAACATGCAGGAGCAGCAGATGCGCGAGCAGATGATGCGCCAGCAGCAGATGCAACAGCAGCAGCCGCAACCGCCCAACAATCCGCCAAGCTGACGCTGGCTGGGAATGGGAGCGGAGATGCGAAGGATGGTCTTTGCGTGCGTTCAAACCGCAAGCGCTAAGCGGATTCCATATTCAATTCAGATTTGCGCAAGCTGGACTCAAGAGAGCTCTTGACAGTCAGCCAAGCCCGCAAGAACCCGATCTGACCTGCAGGCCCTCACGACACCCGCAATGCTTCCGCCCGCGCCTTCACTGCCACGGGCCGGGCCTGCGGACGCATCAGCGCAAACCCCAGGCGAAGGATTCCATAAGCCGCCAGGATGCCAAACCCCATCGAGCCTACCGACGCGCATGCCAACATCGCCAAATCCGCCATACCCCTGCTGTCGCCTCGTTTCGCTCGCTGGAATACGGAACCTTATGTTCTCGTCGCCCGGCGGTCCGAATCTCCGGCCGCCCCGGCGCAAGCAACCTCTCTGCGATTGTCGCAGAGAATTCCTGGCGCTGACCCTCACTTCTGTTGACCAGGCGAATACCCCCTCGGTACTTCTGTGCGGCGCGCTCTGGCGGGCAGCCCCGGACCCGCCCGGTGTTCCTGAATTGCATTTTCCAATTCGTGATCGTTCGAAAGCGCCGGCAGCCGCTCAATCTCATCACAGGGCGTGCTACGGGCGCCCGGTTTCGGCGATAATCGCTCCATCGCCCCTCAAGGAGAATTCGCGATGCAAGAAGCAAAGATTGCCCAAAAGAGCCCCTACGCCGTCGAAGTCGAAGCCGGCAAGAGCTACTACTGGTGTTCCTGCGGCCAGAGCGCCAAGCAGCCTTTCTGCGACGGCAGCCACAAGGACAGCGGTCTTACCCCGGTGAAGTTCGAGGCAGCCGAGTCGAAGACCGTGTACTTTTGCGGATGCAAGCACAGCGCTAATCCGGTCCTCTGCGACGGTACCCATAGCAAACTCTAGCGGCAGGACGCTGAGAGCCATCTCTCCAGAAACTCCTTCAGATCCCCCGGTGGATGGAGCCAGACCGCCGCCGCCGTCTCGCGCCTCTCCCGCCGCACCAATACGCTCAGCCCGCGCCGCCCGATTCGGTTCACCGCCCTGAACGCCGCCTCGTCGCTGAGATCGTCGCCCAGATAGGCAGCCGGGCAATTCGTCCGGCCGCCAACTCCCACGCCGGCTTCGGCCAGAATCGCCTCGACCGCCCCGCCCTTGTTCCGCCCCACGCGCAACTCGAGACCTTGGTCGAACTCCAGCAACGCCAGCCCCTCCATCCTCGTCAGCGGCTCAAACAAAGCCCGCGTCCGCCGCTCGATCTGCTCAGCCTTCCGGCGCGAAGCCCCCCGCCAGTGCATCACCACCCCATTGGCCTTGTCCTCGAAGAGTCCGCCCAGGCTGTCGCGCCGCAGGCCCTCACGCAGCTCGTCGAGTTTCAGCCGCACCGCGGGCGCAGCCTCCTCCAGCTCGCGGCGCCCATCCGGGTAGAGCCGCTCGGCTCCATGCAGGCCCCAAACCTCCAGCGGCGGTTCCAGCCCCAGCATCGGCGCAATCTCCGCGGCGGGGCGCCCGGTCACCACCGCCATTCGGGTTCTCCCTTGCTCTTGAATGCGCCCCAACAGTTCCCGCACCCCAGCCCACGGCCGTGCCTTGAACCGATCCACCCGAAACCGCGCCAGCGTCCCGTCGAAGTCCAGCATCAAGAACGCCCTCGGCGTGCACGCAAAGCCGCGAAAGAACTCCTCCAGTCTCCTTGCCGCCTCAGGGGTCACCGTTTGCTCGCCTTCCAAGCCAGTTTACGACGCCCCGCCTACGCCGCCGGAGCTTGCACAACTCCGGCCCCCGCCTCATGCGGTATTCTGTCCGTGCACGACCCCAATCCAGCAGAGCGGCGCTCCCCGTCATCCTGCAAGCCGGTGAACCTCATGCCGATCGACACCATCGACAAAACCGCCAAGGATCTCGTGCTCACAATCCAGGACTACTCCCTGTTTGCCGCGCGCGCGTTCACCAACCTCTTCACCGCGCCCCGCTACTTGCCGGACTTCCTCATCCAATCCGATGTCATCGGCTTCGGCTCCTTGTCCATCGTTGTGCTCTCCGGCCTGTCCACCGGCGGCGTGCTGGCGCTGCAATCGGCGGCCACGCTCTCTGCCTTTGGCGCCACCGCCGTCACCGGCCAGTTTGTCTCGCTCACCATGATCCGCGAGCTGGGCCCGGTGCTCACCGGCGTCATGGTCAGCGGCCGCAATGCCTCCTCGATGGCCAGCGAACTTGGTTCGATGGTAGTGACCGAGCAGATCGACGCCATGCGCGCCCTGGGCGTCGATCCCATGCGCAAACTGGTCACCCCGCGCATCTTTGCCTCCATCTCGATGCTCTTCTTCCTCACCATCGTCGCCGATGCTTGCGGTATCGCCGGCGGCGGCCTTGTCACCGTCTTCATGAACCACCAGGACGGCACACAGTACCTCGATAAGGCTTGGGAATGCCTCCGCTATCCCGACATCATCCAGGGACTGGTGAAGCCGCTCTTCTTCGGCTACATCCTCGGCTCCATCGGCTGCTTCTACGGCATGAGAACCACCGGAGGCACCCAGGGCGTGGGCCGCTCCACGATTCAGGCCGTCGTCTGGGCTTCGGTGCTCATCATTTTCGTCGATTTCCTCCTCACCCAGGTGCTGCTCACTCTCTTTCCCCCGCTATGAATGGAACTTCCGCGTCCGCCCAGCCCCCTTCGGTCGAGTCCAGCCAACTCCCGGCTTCGGCTTCGGACGCCGCCGCAGACGCCGCCCCAGTTGTCGCCTTTCGCAATGTCTCCATCGCCTTCGACGGCCCGCCGGTCCTTGAGAACATAAGCTTCTCGCTAGCGCCGGCGGAGACCCGCATCCTGCTCGGACCGGCAGGCGTGGGCAAGAGCGTCCTGCTCAAGCTCACCAACGGCCTGCTGCGCCCTGACCAGGGCAGCATCCTGCTCTTCGGCGAGGAGATATCCCAGATGCCAGAGACCGATCTCTTTCCCCTCCGCGCCCGCACCGGCATGGTCTTCCAGGAGGGCGCGCTCTTCGATTCGCTCACCGTGCGCGACAACGTGGCCTACCAGCTCATCGGCGAGCGCGTTCCCGACGACCAGATCGACCGCCGCGTGCGCAAAGTCCTCGGCTTCGTTGGCCTCGAAGAGACGTTTTCGCTCTACCCCTCCAGCCTCTCCGGCGGCATGAAGCGCCGCGTGGCCATCGCCCGCGCCTTCATCCGCACGCCTGAACTTCTGCTCTACGACTCGCCCACCGGCGGCCTCGACCCCGTCACCTCGACCACCATCATCGAGCTGGTGATGAAGGAGCGCGACGTCTATCGCACCCCGTCGCTGCTGGTCACCCACCGCCTGCAGGATGCCTTCACCCTCTGCAGCCATCGCTTCGACTCGGAGCGGAACCGCATGGTCCCGCTGCCCGAGGGCGAGACCGACCCCAACACCACCTTCCTCATGCTCGAAGGAGGCCGCCTCATCTTCGACGGCTCGCTCCATGAATTGCTCCATAGCGAGAATCCCTTCGTGCGCGAGTTTCTGGAGTAGGGCAAGGGACAGAGGAGGGGGTATAGAAAGGCGCTGCAGCAAGATAGCGTCTGAACCCTCTTACACCGCGACAGTAAAGCTGTCCTCGGTCCGCGTCACCGCATTGTAGAGCGTATCCCGCTCCACCGGAATCCGCCCGGCCTCGGTAATCAGGCGGCAGAGTTCCTTGCGGGTCATGCCCTGGGGCGTGGTGGCGCCGGCGTCGTGGTAGATCTTCTCCTCGATCACCGTGCCGTCTAGGTCGTCGGCGCCAAAGCGCAGCGCAATCTGCGCAATCTTCGGCGTCAGCATCTGCCAGTAGGCCTTGATGTGCGCAAAGTTGTCCAGCAGCAGCCGGCTCACCGCGATCTGGCGGATATCGGTCAACCCCGTCGTCACGGGCAGATGGTCCAGCAGCGTATTCTCGGGGTGAAAGGCAAGCGGGATGAAGGTCTGAAAGCCGCCGGTCTCGTCCTGCAGCGCACGCAGCTTGAGTAGGTGGTCCACGCGGTCCTCATCGTTCTCAATGTGCCCGTAAAGCATGGTGGCGTTGGACTTGAAGCCCAGCTTGTGAGCCAGCCGCGCAGTCGTCAGCCACTCCTCGCCGTCGATCTTGTGGTCGCAGATGATGGACCGCACCCGCGCCGCGAAGATCTCGGCTCCGCCGCCGGGCATGGAGTCCACGCCGGCCTCGCGCAGCTTCCTGAGCGTCTCTTCGATGGAGTGCTTGGCCCGCCGCGCCAGATACGCAACCTCCACCATGGTGAAGGCCTTGATGTGTACCTTGGGAAAGCGCTGCTTGAGGCCCCGTACCAAGTCGAGAAAGTACTCGAGCGGCAGGTCGGGGTGCAGCCCGCCGACGATGTGGAACTCGGTCACCGCCTCGGAGTAGCCGGAAGCGGCCGTCTGCCACGCCTCCTCAAGCGCCATGGTATAGCCGGCCGGGTCGCCCTTCTTGCGTCCGAAGGCGCACAGCTTGCAGGCCGCCACGCACACGTTGGTGGGGTTGATGTGGCGATTGACATTGAAGTACGTCACGTCGCCGTGCAGCCGCTCGCGGACATAATTGGCCAGCCAGCCCACCGCCAACACGTCCGCCGAGCCGTAGAGCGCAAGGCCATCTTTCGAATTAAGCCTCTCGCCTGCCAGCACCTTGGCGGCAATCGGCTCCAGGCGAGGGTCATAGCTCCGAAAAGCGTGGCTCCGAATAGGGGAAGGTTGGCGGGAATCCGCCGTCTCAGCCTGCATACTCCGATGATACAGAATATCGACGCGAGGGGATTACTTCTGTCCGGTCTTCACTTCGGCCGCCTGCGGCTCGACCAGAACCCCGTCGTAGAGCGAAGCCGCCAGCAGCCGGCCGCCCGAGGCGCGGATCAGCGCCACGCCGTACCCCGTCCGGCTCCATTTCCAGCTCAGCGTCTTGGGATCGATCGAGTAGACCTGGTCGCTGGTGCGCGAACTCACCAGGACCTTATTCATAGCCGCGTCATAGTAGAGATCGTCCACATCGCGAAAGGGAAGCCGCTCGATCCACAGCCAAGTCTTGCCCTTGTCGCGAGTAAAGTAGACTCCCTCGCGCGCGCCCAGCCACAGCGTCCCATCCGCAGAAAAGGCAACGCGATGGATGCGCGTGAGCATAGTGGGAATGGCCATCGGCATCCAGGTCGAGCCGGAATCGGTGGAGAGAACCACCCCGTCGGCGCGCGCCGACGCCATCAGCGCTCCGTGCGCGGTCACTGAAAGGTACTCGTTTGAGCCCATCACCGGGCCGCCCTGCCAACTGGCGCCCTGGTCTCTGCTGGTCAGCAGCCCAAAGCCCGTCGAGGCCACCCAGACGTCTCCCGAGAGGTCCAGCGCATTCGCGCGGCTCTCCAACTGAAAGGCAGGCTCTTTGACCTGCTTCTCCACATTGACGTGCTCGCCATGGTGGGTCTCGGTGGCCGTCTTCAGTCTGGTATTCGCAATCGTGTTTCTCGGCTGCCAGACGGGCTTGCCGCCATCCGGTCCAGAGGCCTCCGACGTCTGGTCCTTGTCATTGGGGCGGTTGGCTGCTTCCAGCGCGAAGATGCCGTGGCTGGTTCCGGCCAGCACGGTTCCATCCGCCGCCTGCGCCAGGACAAAGACATCGCGCCCGTCGAGCCCGCCGCCGAAACCCTCGCCAATCTGCTCCCAGGTTCCGCCGCCATCGGCGGAAAGAAACACCCCGCCGTAGCTCTTGTCGTTCACTACCCCCGCAAAAAGCCGCCCCGGAATGTTACGGTCCACAAGCAGCGCCGCCACCTTGCGGCCTGAAAAGCCCTGGTTTGAGGCTGCAAAGCTCGCGCCCCCATCCTTGCTCGCAAGCACACCTCCGCGATCGGTCGCCAGCAGCACACGATTCGAATCCTGCGGATCGACGAACACGTCGTTCACGACCACATCCGGCCCGGTCATGCGCCGGAATGTCTTGCCGCCGTCCAGGGTCTTGTAAAGCCCCTCGGTGGTTCCGGCATAAACCACCTCGCGATTTTCAGGGTCCTGCATCAGGACGCGGGTTCTGCGCGCCGTCGCCGGTATGCCCTGGATTTTATGGAAGAGCTCGCCGCCGTTCTCGCTCTTGTAGATTCCGCTGCACGCGCTAAGGAAGACGGTCTTCGGCCGCGCCGGATCGACTACGATCGAAAACACGTCGGAATCGTCGATCAGCCCCTTCTTGATGTTGTGCCAGCTCTTGCCGCCGTCGGCCGTCTTCCAGGGCAGATGCCAGGTACCCGCATAGACGATATTCGGGTCCACGGGGTCCACCGCCAGCGACTCCACCTCGTGAATCTCCCGGCTGCCCGGCGGGCTGATCCGCTTCCAAGAAGAACCCCCATCGCTGCTGCGGAAGACTCCCTCAAGTGTGCCGGCAAACAGAAGTCTGGGGTTCGAAGGCGCCTGCGCCAGGGATAAGATCGACTGTCCTCGCAACGCTTCCACCAGCTTCCACTGCTTGCCCTCATCACGGCCTACCCACAGTCCTCCGTCGCGCTGCTCGGCCTTCCATCCGCCCGCGTAGATAACGGCGGGATTCGCCGCATCCACGAGAATGTTGTCCAGAACCACCTCTTCCGAAGGTTCCAGCCGGGCAAGCCGATGCCAGTGAGCGCCCTCATCCACGGATTCATAAATCCAGCTATTGGTCGTACCAAGGTAAAGATGACCGGGCTGCCCTGGAACCGCGACCAGAGCGCGAGCATCGCCGCCTGGTGGGCCGACCGAGGTCCAAAGCGTCTGTGATGCCAGCTCTGGCGCGACCGAAAAGACCAAGATCAATGGTATGATCGGTGCAAAAAAGCCGAAACGAGAAGACAAATGCAAGCGGAGCCGCGAACGGTTCATGCAAACAAGAAACTCCCGGTGCTCATAAGACGAGTATACAAAGACGCGGCGCGCGCCAACTCGCCACTTGCGCCGGGAGCGGCTCAAAGGCGGAAGTATACGCCGATCATGGGCTCGGCCGTGTAAGTCAAAGCCCCATAGGAAGACGGGGTGATCCCATAGGTGGTAGACAGGGTGGTCAGGTAGGGTGCCTTGTAAAGGTTGCCCCGGTATTGGAGTCGCAAGCCGATGTGCGGAAGCAGCTTCCAGTCCACACCGGCGCCGTAGACAAAGACCGGCTTGACGGAGGTATTGGTGCTGGCGGTGCCGGTAGTAAGAACGCATGGGGGCAATGTCATGGGGCTGCAGGTCGGGTAGCTGAAGGTGACCTGCCCGACGCTAGGCGCATCGATGAGGATGCCTCCGCCGGCCAGCGCGAAGGGCCTGATCTTCCCGGCCTTGACCGACGCTACCCAATCCCCTGTCACTTCGTGCGCGTTGACCGGGACCGGAATCGCAGATGGGCACAATCCAGCAGTACAGGCATGCGGGTAGGTATACACCTGATTGGCGCGATTGTACGCGTAGGTGCCTTCGTACCCGGCCCACGGTTTGGCGATGTGCCGCACTTCAAGCAGCCCGCCGGCTGCGTTGGAAGAACTCTGAATGCTGCCGTTATTATTATTGGCGGTTGCGGTAAATGTTTCGTAAAGGCTTCCCGCCACATCCGTCTGCGCATAGGCCGCCGTGCCGCACATCGCGGCCAGTCCAGCCAGTAACAAAGCCGGTTGTATCCATTTCGTTCGCATGACTGCCTCCTTAGCTGAAGTCATCATTACTGCTGTTGCGTGGGGCCCGCACTTCTCTGTCTTTCTTTTGAGATAGACGCGAAAGAAAGGTCTTGGTGACACGCCGGAGAAGTTTTTTACGAGTTACCGGAAAGAATTGTCTTGGTTTTGCTCTCGCGGCGACGGCCATTTCCTTATCACCCGGCCGCCGAATTAGGCAAGCGCAGGCTTATCGGCACACAGGCCGCTGGTCTCTGGACAGCGAAAAAAGGTCGGGATCGTAAGTCCGATCCGCGCGAATGACCTGAGACGAATAGACAAACGCGGACGAAGCTGCAAACGGCTCATGCGGACATAAAACTCCCCGTGCTCATAAGTCGAGCATACAAAACTCAGAGCGCCCTAACCCGCCCGATTCAACCGGAGAGGCTCACAGGCGGAAGTACACGCCGATTATCGGCTCGGCCGCGTGAGTAAAGGCGGCGATCGAGGGCGGGCCGCTCAGGTCAAGCGCCTTGTAGAAATTGCCCCGGTATTGGAGCCGCATGCCGATGTGCGGAAGGAGCTTCCAGTCCACGCCGGCGCCATAAACAAAGACCGGCCTGGCAGAAGTACTGGTGCTGACAGTGCCGGTAGAGAGAACGCAACTGGGAACGCCGCCGCTGCAGTTCAAGTTGGTGACGGTGGCTTGCCCGCTGGTAGGCACATCGAAGAGGATGCCGACCCCGGCCAATGCAAAGGGTCTGAATCTTGCGGCTTTGAGCGACCCCACCAAATCCCCGGTCAGTTCGTGCGCATTGGCCGACAATGTCTCCGACGTGCAATCTCCACCGCCTCCAACGGAACAGTAAGAGCTGGATGGGTCGGAATAGGAATACACCTGCTTGGCGCGATTGTACGCGTAGGCGCCTTCGAATCCGACTCCCGAGCTGGCGATGTGCCGCACCTCAAGCAAGCCGCCGGGTGCGTTGGAAGGACTCTGAATAGTGCCCGTGCCAGGGAATGTCGCTCCACTGGCGGTTCCCGTAAATGTTCCGTAGAGGCTTGCCGCCACATCCGTCTGCGCATAGGCCGCCGTACCGCACATCGCGGCCAGCCCAGCCAGTAACAAAGCCGTTTGCATCCATTTCGTTCGCATGACTGCCTCCTTAGCTGAAGTCATCATTACTGCTGTTGCGTGGAGCCCGCACTTCTCTGTCTTTCTGTTGAGATAGACGCAAAAGAAAAGTTTTGATGA
>JBEKCX010000025.1:0-14522 GCA_050014655.1 Occallatibacter sp.
AAGCCGCTGCCGTTTCAGGATCCGGACCGGCTGGTCCGGGTCTTTGAGCATACCAACGACGAGTTCTCCTTCAATATCGCTGCCGGTGGAGTTTATTCGGAGTGGAAGAAGCAAAGCCGCAGTTTCACCGATCTTGCGCTTCTCGGCGAGGGTGAGTTCAACCTCTCCGGCGAGGGCGGCCAGCTTCCGGAGTTCGCCCACGGCGCCAATTGCACCTGGAATCTTTTCTCGACACTGGGGGTCAAGCCCGCGCTGGGGCGCGACTTCAACGCGGCCGACGACCAGCCTTCCGCGAACGGAACCGTCGTGCTGAGTTGGGGGCTGTGGAAGCGCCGTTTCGGGGGCGACCCGGCAATCCTGAATCAGACCATCCAACTGAACAGGCAAAGCTACACCGTCATCGGGATCATGCCGGCGTGGTTTGCCTATCCTGACGCTTCCACGCAACTGTGGACGCCCGTCTATCACGACAAGCCCGCCAGCGTGATGACTTCCCTGCAGGATCATGAGTTTCCGGTCATTGGACGGTTAGGTCCCGGCGTCAGCGCCGAGCAGGGAAGAGCGGAGCTGTCGGTGATTGTGCGCAGGCTTCACGATCAGCATCGAAATCAGGCTCTGATCTCCAAGGCCGCGGAGCTCCGTCCATTGCTTGAAGACATCGTGGGCGGCATCAAGCATCCGCTCTATGTGCTACTGGCCGCCACCGGCTGCGTGCTGCTGATCGCCTGCCTGAACGTGGCCAATCTGCTGGTGGCGCGGGCGGCGGCGCGGCGCAAGGAGCTGGCCATTCGCGCCGCGCTCGGCGGTGGGCGCCTGCGCCTGCTGCGGGAGCGGCTGATGGAGAGCTTTCTGCTCTCGGCGGCGGGCGGGGCGCTGGGTCTGCTGCTGGCCGATGGCGCCGTCCAATGGCTGGTGCATACGCGCCAGGATTTGAGCCGCGTTGAGGCCATTCATATCGATGGCATAGCGGCCCTCTTTACCGTGGGACTCATCGTGCTTTGCGCCCTGTTTTCCGGCCTGATCGCTTCGTGGACGGCAAGAGACAAGGGACTGTTTGCGTCGCTGCAGGATTCAGCGCGCGCCTCAAGCGGCGGTCAGGCGCACACCGGGCTACGCCGGGCGCTGCTGGCTGCGGAGGTGGGCTTGACCGTGGTGCTGCTGGTGGCCGCCGGACTGCTGCTGAAAAGCTATGCGCGTCTCCGTTCGTCGAATATGGGCTGCACCACGGACAATGTGCTCACCATGCGGCTTGCGCTCTTCGGCGGGCGCTACGGCGAGCCGGCGCAGTTGGTCAACTTCTACTCGGCGCTGCTGACGCGAGTGCGCGCGCTGCCCGGAGTCGAGGCCGCCGGCTTTGTACAGGCCGTTCCGGGGCAAGGCTATTGGGGAGACAATGGCTTCACCATCGCCGAGCATCCGCCTTTGCCGCAGGGGCAGGCGCAATTCGCGATCTTCCGCTACGCCGATCCGGATTACTTCGCGGCCATGCGCATCCCTCTCTTGCGCGGACGCAGCTTCGACCCCGGCCTGAAGCTCGGCCTTGCCCGCGAAGTGGTGGTGAGCAAGTCGTTTGCCGATACATATTTCCCCGGCGAAGATCCGCTGGGAAAGCACATGCGAGGCGGCATGGGCGGACTCTACACCATTGTTGGCGTGGTAGGCGACACCCGCTATGCTGTCTCGGAAGACCCCAAACCCATGCAATATTACCCGCTGTTGGAGGGCCTGGGACTGGAGAACAACGGAACCCTGGTCATCCGCTCCAGACGCGATGTGGAGCAATTCGCGCTGCCGGTGCAGCGCATCGTCCAGGAACTCGACCACGACCTGCCCGTCTCCGATGTGCTGACGATGGATCAACTTCTTGGCAAATCCACGCTCGACGCGAGCTTCAACGCGACCTTGCTTACGGGCTTTGCGGCCCTCTCGCTGCTGCTGGCCGGCGTGGGACTCTTTGGCGTACTGTCGTACATCGTGGCCCAGCGGACCAGCGAGATTGGCATTCGCATGGCGCTGGGCGCGCAGCGCGAGCAGGTTCTGCGCATGACGCTGCTCGACGGCCTGCGGCCCGCGCTCTTCGGGCTTGCGTTTGGTCTCGTCGTAAGTTTGGGCGTGGCACAGCTGATCCGCTCGATGCTCTATGGAACGCAGCCGCTCGATCCGACCGTCTTTGCAGCGGTTTCCGCAACGCTGCTGCTGGTGGCTGCGCTGGCCTGCATAGTGCCGGCCTGGCGCGCTTCGCGGCTCGATCCGATTCAGGCGCTAAGAAGAGAATAGGCGCGGAAGGGGAAGCCTCCCGCGCCCATTTCGTTCTGAGCCTTCAGCTTGTCGGCGGCCCTATTGCGTCACCGGCTGCGCTGGCAGCGCCTTGGGCGCCTTCAGGTGAGGCGCGTTGGGCGCGGCTTCGGCGGCTGGCGCGGACGCCGGCGCGGCGGGAGAGGCCGAGCCTTTCTTGATGCGCAGGTCGCCGTTGTCGGTGCTGAGGACGATTCTCGCTCCGCCGGCGCCGATCTTCCCGCTGACCGTCTTGTTCTCGTCGCCGCTGGTCGCGAGCGCGAACTCCGTGAAGACATCGCCATTGCGCGTGTGACCGTCCACGGTGGCCGAGGCGCCGGGCGGCAAAGTCACCTCCACGTCGCCTTTGCTGTTCTTGGCATCCACGCTGAAGTTTCCGGCCGGCTCCACGGCAATGCGGCCGTCGCGGTCTTCCACGTAGCTGTCCCCATAGATCTCGCTCAGGTCCACGTCTTTGGAGTGGGTTATCACGCGGACTTGCCCCTTGGCCTCGGTGACGCGCAGGTCATCGGAGTTGAGGGTCAGGTCGCCGGGCAACTCGGCCACTTGCAAGTCGGTCACCGAAGTGTGCAGATGCACCGGCCCGGAGACGCTCTCCAAGTGCACATCGCCGAGGATCTCGCCGCTTTGCGTGACCTTGCCCTTGATCTCGGAGAGGGTGAAGTCGTTCACGTCGCCGTCGGTGGTGAGGTCGCCGTCCACCTGGTGGGCGGAGAAGTCGTGCTTGCTGTTGGACAAATGGGCCTGGATCGAGCCGGTGATATCGCTCAGATGCACGTCTCCCTGCGCGGCGGTAACGCCGATGCCGGCGCCCAGCCCGGCGGCAATCACGTCGCCCTTGCCGGCGTCAACCGTCACCTTGGCCGTTTTGGGAACGGTAACGGTGAGGTTGAGACGGCCGTTTGTGTTGCCTTCCGACTTGATCAGCACCGCGCCGCCGCTGACGGTTACATGCGCGGCCTCGGAGTCAAAGATCCTCTTCGCGTCGGCATCCGAATCGGCGAAAGCCACTTCGTGGGCCTGCACCTGGACGATCGACACATTGCCTGCCGTGATGCTGACGTCGCCGCGGGGATTCTGAATCTCGATGGCGGCGTTGGCCGGAATCTGCGAGGTCAGAACCTGCTGGTCGCTGTCATGCTCGGGCAGGCCGAACATGTTGAAGAAGTCGTCGCCCTGGTTGCCCCAGTGGGTGCGGAAAGGGCCCCAGAAGTTGTTCCAACCGGCGGCGCCGAGACCCACAAAGGCGAGCACGATGAGGATGCCGACAAAGCTGCCGCCGCGGCGGACTGGAATCCCGCGCCCGAGGTCGAGCGCCCACTCGCCCAGAAGAGCCAGTCCGGCGGCGATCAGCAACAGAGGCCACCAGTGGCCATACCAGGCCCAAAAGTCGCCGGCGGCGATGCGGCCGGTGGCGACAAGCAGGGCAACGACGCCGATACCGATGAGGAGGATGGGACCCACGACCGAGGGGACGCGCGGTCCATAGGCGCCTATGTAGCTCGCCTTCCAGGCGCGATGCTGGGCCTTCCAGGCATCGCGCTGGGCCTTCCATGCGGCACGCTGCTGCTCGCCGTAGACACGCCACTGAGTCTTTGGGTCGTAAGGGGGAAACGGGGGTGGTGTACCGCCGCCCGGAGGCGGAGTTGGGGGTACGCTGCTCATGATTGGCCTCCATTGAGATCACTCCCGAACTCTTCCGAGTCTGCGGGGATAATGGCCGGTGGTTCGGTCGCCGGGTTCTGTGGAGCGCCCGCAACCGCATTGGGATCTACCGTACCGGCATAAGGAGCGCCGGAATAGGTTGGGGCTCCCGGATAAGGGCCGCAGAACGGTACCGGCGGATAACCCCCTTCGGCGGCCAGAGCCGCCCTCTCGGCAAGGATGAACACGCCGATCCCAATCAGCAACAGCGGCCAGAAGAGATGCCAGAAGCTTTCGATCAGGCCCATCTGGTGCAGCAACGCGAGCACGCCGACAAGCAGAACCAATGCTGGAAAGCGCAGGCGGCGAATCAGAATATAACGGCTCATTTTGAACCTCCTTGTGAATCTCCAACACGGCGAACGATCAGCCAGACGCCCAGCGCGATCAGGGCCAGCGGCCAGAAGAAATCCTTGAGGCGGCCGTTGAAGATATCCAACTGATCGAGCAGGAACAGCAACCCCAACCCAATCAGCAAGATCGCAAAGACCGGCTCTTTGCGCCCCCAGAACAAGGGGTGCCAGTATTGGGGTGGACCGGGCGGAACTGCTGGATCGGCAATGCCTGCCGCGGGCGGCGGAAACGGAGCCTGATAGCCTGTCGGCTGATAGGCCCCCGCTGCCGGACCCTGGCTCGGCGAGCCTGCGCCCGGCTGCCCCGGATACCGCGGCCGGCCGCCCAGATTCAGCCAGTTGCCCACCTCGTTCAATCCCAGTGGATCGGGCAAAGGCTGGCCATCGCGCAGAGCCTTGGCCGTGTGGTAGGCCTCGAATGACTGGTAGAGGCACCACGCCCCAACGAAGATACCGAAGACCCCGTGGTACTCGGAGATGCTGACGAGCACCGCAAAGATGATCACGTGGATCAGTCCCTTGAAGAACTGTCCGTTATACATGGCGCCCACGCCGGGAATCAGCCCCAGCACGCCGGCTGTGGAGGGATTGGGGCCGCTCGGCGGGGCCACGAAAGGCTGTTGGAAGTTCTGCCAGGCACTGGTGCAGCTGTCGCAGAGAATCTGCCCTCCAGCCGCTTTGCGCACGCAGTCGGCGCAGAGCGCCTTGCCGCAGTTCTGACAAAAGGCTGCCGCGGTTACACCGCTGTGATTTACGCAATCCATACTGTGCTCCTTTCCCGTTCTTCCATTGCGGAGCCGCCGGAAAGCGCGGGCCGAGCCTGAAACGCCGGGGAAGGCGGCGTCAGGGAGGTTTCAAAAAAGTCGCTGGAATCGTCGTGAGCCGGTGCGGCGTCCGGGTTGCCAGACTGCTGGGGAGTCTCCATCGGGGAGCCTCCGTCCTTGCCGCCTGGGCTCTGTCTGGACTCGCCCGGCACAGTGTCGTTCGGCTTCTGCGGGTTGTCGTTCTCTACGCCTTCGCCTTGTCCCTCACCCTGTGTTACCCGGCGCAGCTCCCGCATCCGCGTCTCAACCTCGTAGACAAAGTGCGAGTGGTCGTAATAGCGGACGATGGGAGTGGAGGCCATGGTCAACCGCCGCTCCATGAACGAGCGCACCGCGGCGGGGCGCAGGTTGGCCACGTGCAGGTTGCTCAAGCGGACGTTGGTGACCGACAACGTGACGGAGATGGAAAAGAACGCCATTGCGGCCGTCATCAACAGCCGCGGCTCGGCAAAACGCCGAACGTTGCCGACAAAGCCGGGACGCTGCCAGGCGGGGATGAAAACCGGGGCGGAGCGAACAGGCATCGGCAATACGTTGCCGCCCGCCGCCAGGCCGTAGCCTTCTGCGTGGCCCGGACCCGTCTGGGCCAGAATCCTCTCCACCAGCCCCGCGGGAACCTCCGGCTCGGTGGAGAGGAAGTCCAGCCACTCGCGGCCTCGCCGGGCATCTTCAAACAGCGCCGCGCAGGCCGGGCAGACGGCCAGATGCGCGGTGAATACTGCTTCGTCGCCGGGCTTGAGCTGCCCGTCCAGCGCATCGGCCAACAGTGTCTCCCACTGCCCGCAGGCCGGAGAACTCGGAATGAATGTGCGCTCTGCCATTTACATCACCTCCCGTTTATTACGTTCCAGCAGGCGCGCAAGTTCCGCGCGGCCTCTGCTGATGCGGGACTTGACCGTCCCCTCGGGAATGCCCAGCACCTGGGCGATCTCCTTGTAGTCCATGTCCTGCAAATCCCTGAGAATGACCGCCTCGCGCAGATCGACCGAGACGCGCGCCAGGGCGTTCTGCACCATCTTTGCCAGCTCTTTCTGGGCCGCCGACTCGTGCGGCGACGGCCCGCTGGCCATGAGCCGGTCAACGGGCTTCAGCTCCTCGACCGACTCCCAGCCCTCATCGAGCGAACCGGTGGCGCGCTGGTTGCGGGTGCGCCGGAAGTTGTCCACCAGCAGGTTGCGGGTCAGGGTTGTGATCCACACCTGCAGGCTGCCGCGCACCGTATCGAACCTGGTCAGGTTCGAGTAGACCTTCAGGAAAACCTCCTGGGTGAGGTCCTCGGCGTCGGCCGCGTTGCCGGTAAAGCGGTAGCAGAGGCCGTAGACACGGCGATGGTGGGTGCGGACCAGTTCGGCCCAGGCGCCGGAATCCCCGTCCATGCAACGGCGGACGACGTGTGACCAGTCGGTCTCCAGCGGATTCACCTCCACGCGCGCCATACGGGCGGCTGGCGGAATGACCTGGCCGCCTGGCGCGTGGCCGGCAGCGGACGGCCTTGGGGCGTCAATCTCCGGCGCTTCCATGGTAAGCTGCGCTGCCCTGCCCGGCGACTGGCCCTTGTCGCTGTAGTGGCTGGGGTGCGATGCCCACCCCATCAAGCTCCAGCTTAATGTACCCACGCATTGCATAGTTTGCTAATACGCGGGATTCTCCCGGTTGGTTCCCTTGCAGGAAGCTGCGGCTCTCCCATTCGAACCAGGCTCGCGCCGGAGAGAAGCCGGGGGCAATCATCGCGACCGTGCGCGAGGCGCCGCATGCTCAGCCGGTCCCGAGCTGCCAGATCCTGCCAAGCCCGCTTGATACTACGCCGGTCGGACGCGGCAGGGCAGCTTCTCCAGCCTGAGAACCGCCTTCTTGAGCCCTCTGTACCGCTTCAGCGCCGCCTCGGAATCCCGAGCGTGGATCTCCTCATACAGGCTGGCAAGGTCGCGCACGGCACGTGCCGTGATTTCAACGAAGCAGGCCATGGGCGACTTCGAACTCGGCGAAGAACAGCCGGGCTGGCCGGACTCTCCCCGTTTCCAGCGTCCTCCAGGCCTTGGCGAATGCCCTCCGCTGCATCGGCGCGCGCGGCAACATCCAGCCGCGAGTCGGTCGCACGCTTGACGGCCACGGCCTCAGCCTTGTCCAGGATGCCCTCCTCCTCAAGAATGCTGTCAAAACTGGAACCGCTGTGGTCGAATGCCGGCTTCCGTCGAGCACTTATGCCAATTCCCCCCTCTGCTCGCGCGGGAAATGGGGCATCTCTTGCGCTTTCGCATGCTGCCCACCACTCCATTGACTACTCGAAGAATTCCTCGTCAATCTTCTTGATTTCGAGTGTTTCCTCCACACGGCATCCGACGTTATGCCGAATCATGAGGCGGGTGAGCTGGCTTCCATCAACAAGAACAAGTCGTTTGCTTAGCATCGCAGCGGTTTCGCGAGCTGAAGCTGTGAAGGTAGAAGCTGTGACAAACAGCCCCTTGGTTGCCTTAAATCGATCCAGGCTCCCAAAGAAGTCTCGAATCGCACCTGGTCCAACGGTGTTTCCGTCCGCGTATCTCTTTGCCTGAACGTAGATGCGATCTAAACCCAAAATGTCCTGATCGATTACGCCATCGACTCCGCCGTCTCCTGACCCACCCACCAATGCTCTATTGATTTCCGTTACCGATCCGCCGTACCCCATCGCAAACAACAGGCGAACAACCAGGTTCTCGAAGAATGCCGGAGTGCCTGAACGAATCTTGACGAGCAGTTCATCGGCGAGCTCCTGTTCAAGTTGCATGTGCGCATTACGAATGGTCTCATCGGGCGTCAGAGACGATTCGTGAGCCAAATCGGGAAGTTGCGTTCCGACCGTCTCGGCTTCAGATTCGCTTCTCTTGCGGAATTCCTGGAACTCCGGGAATTGGCTCAGGTACTTGATTGTGATGCGGCTGGGAGGGCTGACGAGGACGCCTCGACCCTGCTCGGAAATGCAGAAATGGGCACGCTTGGTTGGTTTGAGCAAACCGGCCTTTACGAGGTACGATTTTGCCCACGCCACACGATTGGAGAATGTCGTCTGGCGGCCGGACGGGATCAGAGAGGTTCGCTCCTCTGGCGAGAGGTTATAATCATCGGCCAGGCGTTCCACAGCGTCCGAGATGCGCCACTCTTTCTCGGCGGAGAGTTTGAGAACAGGCAGCATCAACGTTTGAAAGTCGGGTATCGGCATATTCGCTCACCCAATCTTGATTGGAAGTTCTGGCTTTGAATTCTACTCCCCCGACGCACGGTCAGTTTCCCGTCCAAAAAACTCCTCCACGTCCTCAATCGCCGCCGTCACGCGGTAGGGCGGGCTGGCGAGGAAGGTCTGGCCGTATCTCTGGCGGCGGATGCGGGGATCGAGCAGGACCAGCACGCCGCGGTCTTCGAGCGAGCGGATCAGCCGGCCGAAGCCATGGGAATGTGTCTCAGGGGGAAGATATAGCCCCGTAGGGGCGGATTGAAGCTTCGTAATGGGACGGAGGCCCGTTAATACAATAGCCCTGAGCTGCGCCTTTACGCCGCTCGGCGGCTTGGACAAAGAAACTACAATGGGAAAGGAGAAGTTTCCGGATCGGGAGCGGAGCATGGAATCGAACGCAAAGCCGGCCGTAGTCATCATGGCGGCAGGCAAGGGAACCCGGCTCAAGTCGAGTCGGCCCAAAGTGCTGCATGAAATCGGCGGCAGGCCGCTGCTGGCCTACGTGATTGCCGCCGCCAGCCGGGTTGTGACTTCAGCCAACGTCTACGTCGTTGTCGGTCACCAGGCCGAACGGGTCAAAGCAGCGGTAGCCGGAACCGGCGTTCAGTTCGTCGAGCAAGCCGAGCAACTTGGCACCGGCCACGCCATCCGGTGCGCGCACCAGGCTATCGCCGGCTACGAGCAGGTTCTGGTGCTCTCGGGCGACGTGCCCCTAATCCAGGCGGGAACCATCGAGCGGCTGTGGAAGTTCCACGAGTCCCAGCTTGCCGCCATGACCATCCTCACCGCCGATCCCGCCGATCCCAGCGGCTACGGCCGCATCGTGCGCGTGGCGCCGGATTCGCCGGAAGTTGACGCCATTATCGAGCAGAAGGCGCTCACGCCCGCGCAGCAGAGCATTGGCGAGATCAACTCCGGGATTTACGCCTTCCAAACCGCGCCGCTGCTGGCGCATTTGGGCAAGCTCACCGCCGACAACGCCAACCGCGAGGTGATTCTTACGGATATGGCCGCCCTGCTGCGCACCGCAGGTGAGCGAGTGGTCGCCATCCAGGCCGCCGATGCAGCCGAGGTGCTGGGCGCCAACACCATCGCAGAGCTGGTCGCCCTGGACGCGACCCTGCGCGCCGCCACGGCCAGCCGCCTCATGGCCGCCGGCGTTACCATCTACCGCCCCGATACCTGCGTCATCGATGCCGGGGTCGAGGTTGCGCCCGATGCGGTCATCGAGCCCTTTGTGCAGTTGCTCGGCCGGACGCACATCGGCGCCGGCTGCCTCATCCGCTCCTACTCCGTAATCGAGAATTGCTCTCTGGGCGACAATGTGCTGGTTCGCCAGAGTTGCGTGCTGGAGGCAAGTATGGTTGCGAATGGAGCCAAAATCGGCCCCTTCGCTCATCTGCGGCCGGGCAGCGAGATCGGCGAGGGCGCCCACGTGGGCAACTTCGTCGAGACCAAGAAGGCCAAGCTGGGCAAAGGCGCCAAGGCCAACCACCTCACCTACCTGGGCGACGCCGAGGTCGGCGAGGGCAGCAACATCGGCGCCGGAGTCATTACCTGCAACTACGATGGGGTTCACAAGCACAAGACGCGCATCGGCAAGGGCGTCTTCGTGGGTAGCGACTCAACCCTGGTCGCTCCGGTCGCCATCGAGGATGGAGCCTACATCGGCGCCGGCTCCTGCATCACCAAGGACGTGCCGGCCGGTGCTTTGGCCGTCGCCAGAGCCCGTCAGGTTTCAAGGGAAGGCTGGGTCGCCGTCAAGCGCACTCTCCAAGGCGAGCAGAAATAAGCTGGAGCGGCGTGTGAACCGTCGCGCTCAGGGTTTCGCTGCGCGCCTCGCTCGAGGAGTGTTCCGATAAAGGTCCATGTAGGCATCGACCATGGCTTCGAGAGTAAAGCGCGCCTGGAACGCCGCTTCCGCGTTCCTCGAAAATTGCTCCCGCTCCGAGTCGCTGCCCGCCAGCCGCAGAATCGCCGCGGCCATCCCGGCAGCGTCCGTCGCCGAAACCGGAATTCCTGCCTTCGCCAGTCGCACCACCTCCGCCATGCCGCCCACATCGGTCACGATCGCCGGCAGCCCCAGCGAGAAGGCCTGCAGAAGCGAGACCGGCAGCCCCTCCGACTTCGACGACATGATGAACGCGTCGGCCGCGGAGAAGAACGGCGCCACGTCGAGTTGCTGCCCCCAGAATCTCACCTGCCCGTCGATGTCCAACTCCGCGGCCAGGCTCTCCAGCGCCTGGCGCTCGCTGCCATCGCCCACCATCCACAGCCGCAACCCCGGCATGGATGAAAGCGCGGCGCGAAAGGCACCGAGCAGCAGGGCGTGGTTCTTCACCGGCGCAAGCCGGCCCACGTAAAGCAACGTGAATCCGCTCTTCTCCGGCCACTGTTCCTTCGCCGCCCGCTTCAAGGGCACGGCACCGTTGTATACGCGCACAATCTTTCGCGCCGGAACGCTGTGAATGCTCTTGACATTATTTGTCGTGGCTTCGCAGATGCCGACGATCCAATCGCAGAAGCGGGCCGCAACGGCGTACTTCAACTCCGCAACCGGATTGCGCGGCCGGGCCACCAGGCTATGCCGGGTCGACACGATGCTTGCCACCCCCGCCATTCTGGCAGCCGTGGCCGCGTAGATCGTGGGCGTGGGGTTATGAAGATGGACAACGCCGGGCCGCGACTTCTTGAATATCCGGAAGAAACTCCGTGTGGCGTCCGGCAGGTGCCGGCCAACGTTCGCCTGCACGGCGAAGCCTTCTTCCCGCATCCGCTCGCCCAGCGCGCCAAGAGCCGCGATCGCATAGATGCACGGGGCGTGCCCCTGTTCCCGCTGCAGGCGGCACATTTGCGAAACCAGTGTCTCGGCCCCGCCCACCTCCATGCTGTCCACCACGTGTGCAATCTTCATGCAGCTTGCCTAAGTCTCCGACGGCGCGGTGCCCTTCAGTCTCTCGTTCCCGGTATGTTCCCTGTTCCCACTTTTCCTGGCGGGAATGCGCTCGACCGCCTGGATCATCGCACTAGGTTCATGATCCGGAGCATCAGGTACAGCACGAGCACCAACATGAACGCCAGGATGCCCGCATAGGGCAGCACGCGCGCCAGCCGCAAGCGGGGGGCAATCATCTCTCGCCGCAAAGCGATCTCGTAGACCACTTCCACCATGCCGCCCAGCAGGAAGAACGTCATCACGAACGCGCGCGACAAAAACCACCCCGCAACCAGAAAGCCTGTCAACGACAAGACCAGCAAGCGCCCCAGGCGGTTGATCTCCGCTTTGTCGAGTGTCTCCACCTTTCTCACCGCCTGCGGAAGAAGTTCTTCCTCGGCAACGATCGGCTCTCCCTCGCTCACCTTGGCCGGCGAAGCGGTCGCCAGTGCGTCTCTCGCCGAGGCAAACAGGAACAGAGACCAAAAGTACAATCCGAACAAGCCAAGCTCTGCCGCGCAAACTGCAACCGAATTGTGCGCGGTAAGATGGTTTTCCGTGTAATCTCCCAGGCTGCCCGCGCCCACTCCAAAGAACGGATGCGACTTCAGCGCTTGAAGGCTCTCGCTCCAAAGCTCCGCTCGGTCCACGCCCGAGCTGGCTGAAATATCCCGCCCGCCCGTGAAGTTCAGGGCCATTGACGCGGCGAACACTCCGCCCGCAACCAACAGCGCGGGCAGCGTCCCAATCCGCCGCCGCGCCGCCACGAGCGCCACCGCTACCAGGGCCACGAGGGCGCCGCGCGAGTGCGTGAGATATACACCGAACAGCAGAGCACACACCGGCAGAATTACGCACACAAGATTCAAGGGCATCTTCTTCGCCCGCCAGAAGATGAATACCAGCGGAATCGCGCAGACGACCAGTTGGCCAAAGTCGTTCGGGTCGTTGATCAATCCCAGACCCTTCAAACGATTAGGCTCTTCCCGATCGTTGGGCTTCGGAAGAAGATATGGGTGTTCCGCCTGCCATGCCTCTGCATTTGCGGTATATGCCTCCGTTGGTAGAAAATGACGGGTCTCCTGACCGCCATTCCGCAATTCGATGCACCCGTTCGCAATCACAAACAGGCACACGAAGAGCAGCATCAGAACCAGAACCTGCAGCTTCCTCTTCGAGTTGCAGTGCAGACACACAAACAAGTAACCGCAAGCCATCGGGAGGAATCCGAGGAACACCCGCGCGGCTCCCCCCGCCCAACGCTGCCCGATGAGCACCGACAAAGAGGCCGCCACCGCCAACCCCATCAGGGCCAAAGATTGCGGAATCTTCAGCATGAATGACCTCGTGAGCGCAGGAAGTGAGACGAGCAAGATCAAAGCCGCGAGAACTACCTCAATATGCGCGGCCGCGAGCGGCCCAAAGATCGTGGCCGGGGAGAGGTAGTACGTAACGAAATAGAGAACGCTTAGAACAAAGCCCATAGTGAATGGCCTGCACGCAGAGGGCAGTCCTATGCAGGATAACCCAAGCGGTAGTGCCCAGTCCGCTGAACGCGTTCATCCACAACTCCGGCATCGGCGCGGCCGCCGGCATCGGCATGATAGAGAACATCCAGGCAGAACAGAACGCTGAAGACGATCCATAAAGCGGCAAAGAGTATCTTGCAGAACTGCGGCAAGGGCGCCTGCGCAGCCAGATCGAAGAAAAGCGAGCCGATCGTAAAGGTCGTCAGCGCCAGCAAAACGGCATGAAGGACGCGCGGCGGGTTGCGAAGAGCCTTTGCCCAGAAGATGGCAAGCGCTATGAGCGCAACGGCATAGCCATGACGCCATGAGACCGGTGAAACGCACGCGGTAACCAGTCCGAAGACTGCGATCGTAGAGGCTCTCGACGTTCGGTCGAGCTGTCGGCGGCTGCGCCACACCAGGAACAGGCTGAGCAGATAGAAGGCGCCACTGACCGCCTTTGCGGCGATCAACAGAGCCCGGGGCGGGTCCGCCATCGCCGATCGCGCGGAGTTAAGTGTGAAGAGCTTTCCGTAATATGCCCAGGCCGCCAGGGCGCTGAGGCTCTTGTTCTGGAAGGCCGGAATGCCGCCGCCCATGGCAGACATGACCGTGGCATAGATGCTCAAGGTCTGCGGACCATTGACGGCCGCCATCGCCGCAACAAGTCCGAGAAGAATTGCGAAATAGGAAATGAGCCATCGCCGGTCCCTCCATAGGAAGAACAGAGGAAGAAGCAAAATGGGAGTGACCTTGAACGCCGTAGCGAAAGCAAAGGCGGCGGCCGAGAGAATCATGTGGTCGTCGCAATAAGCGACGACGCCGATGGTCCAGAGCGCGAGCATGATGATTGCAATCTGTCCGAGCGAAACGGCCTCGTGGATGGGCCAGAAGCTATACGCGGCCAGCGCAAGCACGGCAAACTCAAAACTCAAAATCGGCAGGCGCAACATGCGGGCAAGCAAGAGCACGGACACGAGCACCATGGCCAGGCTGAATGCTCGCCAAAGAACGGCGGCGAAATGGGGAGGGAGCTGAGAGAAAGGAGCAAGGAGATCGGCCAGGATAGGAGGGTAAAGGTAAAGCTCGATGTCGTCGAAGCCGGCCGCTCTGGCGTGTGCAAAGAGTTCACTGCCAGCGGGTGCGCTACGGAGTTGCGGATTTCCCTCCGTCGCGCCGGCATAGATGTCAGCATGGGGATTGTCGTGGACGACCTGCGCGGCAAAGTAATAGTCGTAAAAGTCGAGATCGGGCGAGGGCATGACATGGCCAAGGTACCGCTGCGCCAGGGAACTGACAAGCAGCGACGCCAGCACGAAAGCAAATAATGTCTTGATCTCGATAGGTCTTGCGAGACGATTCATGCAGACCTTTCCGGTGTCACCGGGGCCGGCCTCTGCCGGCGCCCGGGAATCAGGCATAATCGATTCTACATTCCTCCCGATGGCAGAGGTACAGCACGATGGTGCGAAGCTGCCGCCGATAGCGGCTGTGCCGGTCCCGAAGCGGACCGGACGCCCGCACGGAGCCCATGCTACCATGACCTTGCGCTTCCCTTAGCCCGAGGCTCGGCGCTTACATGAACTGGGTAAGGAGATTCGAAGGTCATGGCCGCACTGGAACGAAGCGCCAGCCGGTACTACCGCCCGGAACTGGACGCCGTTCGCCTCCTTGCTTTCATCCTCGTTTTCC
>JBEKCX010000026.1:0-14494 GCA_050014655.1 Occallatibacter sp.
CAGGGCCTCCGGGATGGGAATCACAAAGCGGACATTGGCGCGCACGCGCTCCGCATAGCCGCCATTGCGATGGACGCAGGTACCCTCCGCCTTGGGGCAAAGGTTTTCCATCCCCCGCATGCACCACTCGCACTCCGCGCAGGAGTTGGATTGCCAGCCCAGGCCGACGCGCTGGCCCACCTCCAGCGAGCGCACCTCGTCGCCTACCGCGGCGACGGAGCCCACGATCTCATGGCCGGGAATGAACGGATAATGGCTGATGCCCCAGTCGTTCGATATGAGGTGAAGATCGCTGTGACAGATGCCGCAGTGGGTGATGGCGATCTCCACCTCCTGCGCACCCAGCTTGCCGGGATCGTAGCGATACGGCAAAAGCTCCGCTCCCGCCGCGTGTACTGCCAGTCCTTGAATCAGGGCCATGGTCGTTCCAAAGTCCTCGCTGAGGGGAAGCAGAGAGGCCGGCGAACTCCCCAGAAAACGCCGGCCCGAAAGTTGGCGGGAGAAACTCCTCCCTCGATTCTACTTTAAACCGCCGCCCGTCTCTATGCGCAGGTTAAGAATCTGAAAACCGGTCAAAACCCCTCCGGCTGAAGCCTCCCCCACCACCTCCGCCGACTCTCCATTCAGGTTCACATCCTGCGCCGTGCGCAGCGGCTCCAGCGCATTGGCCACTGAAAGCGGAAGGCTTGCAAGGGTTTGGCCGCTCATGCCGGCCTGGGTTTCAGGTACCAGCAGACTCACGTAGATGCGGTCCGCGGCGTGCCGCGCCCGGTCCTGCGCCAGCACGGTATCGAGATCGGCGGGGCGGCTGGATTGCCGGGGTTGGTCCAGAGTCCGGTCCAGCGTACCGGAGTCTGAGATCAGCAGCCGCAGGTTGCCCGCGCCCAGCCTTGCCGGCAGGGTGATGGGAATGCGCACATTGCGCGCCGCCTGCTGCCAGGGCCGGATGGTCGCCTCCACCACCACCGTGTCGCCGGCGTGAGCGATATTGCTTGAAACCAGCCGCGCCGTCTCCAGTTGCACCTGGATGCGGCGGGGAATGGCCTCGATATTGAGCTCGATGCCGCGCACCGCGCCCTGCCGCGCGCCGTTCGAGTAGAGCCTGAAGAATTGCTCGCCCACCTGCAGCGCCGCCTCCAGCGGCGAAGCCATCTGGTCGCCGGCCGAAGCCCAGACCTCCAGCGGCGCAGGCCGGTTCCCGTCCAGATCGATGCTGCCGGTAACGTGGTAGCTGGTCATGGCCGTGCTTTCATTGCTGGCCAGCAGCGCCTGGTACAACGAAACCATCACCGCCTGGGGAGTGAGCGACGGCAGATCCAGCACCTCGATGTCGACCTTCCGAAGCGTGCCTTCGGGCCTTCCATCGCCGCCCGGCAGGTGAACGGCAATATGCACGGGAATCATGCGCGCCCTGCCGCCCAGGACGCCGCGAATCGCCGCGTCCCGATCTTCGGTAAAGGCGCCGATCGTCTTACCGGTGTTGACGATCTTGAAGGCGTTCAAGGGCGAGGCCAGCGTGGCCACCACCTCGGTCGCGGTCATGGGCAGGGAAACCGGTCCGGCCTGCAAGATGGCATGGCCGCAGGCGAGAAGCTGCTTGGGGTCGATGTAGGTAACCGTGCAGGTGGCCGCGATCTCCAGGTCGCCGCGAACCAGTTGCGCGCTTACCGCCGAACCCGGCACGATGCCGGCCAGCGCGGCCGCCGAGGGCTCTCGGTCCAGCGCCCCACCGGATTCGGAGTCGCCGCTCATGCCCCCGGCAGCAACCGTCTCCAGGCTCGTGCCGGCCATCTGCTGCCGCCACAGGCGAATGGCATCGGGCCCAAAGCCGCTCATCACCAGCGGCGTTTCCATGGCCTGAATCATCCCTTCGGCGGGCGCTTGAAGAAGCGCCTCCGCTGTCTCCGATCCCCGATCCCTGATCCCTGACCCCCGATCCCTGATCCCTGACCCCTGATCTCTGATCCATGATTCCTGACCCCTGATTTCCGAGCCATCGATGGGCAGATCGCGCACCTCCAGCATCTGCTCGATGGGCGTGATGCCGGCGATGGGATCCTTGCTGAACTGGCCGATGCGATAGGAGAGCGAACCCAGCAGCCGGTTGCCAATGTACACCGGGCTGCCGCTCATACCCTCGACCACGCCGGTGTACTCCGGCTTGGCGCCGTGAAGCTGGACGAGGATCATGTCGTGGCCGGGGCCGCGCGCCCCGCGCAGCACGCCCAGAATCTCGACCTCCATCGGCTCCGGCTTGCTTCCGGTAAAGACCGTCCAGGCGGTCGCGGTCATACCCCGGCGCACCTCGCTGAGCGGGAAGACTCCGCCGCTGGAGGGGGGCGGGCCCGCGGTAGCGGGGGTGCTCTGCGCCGGCGACAGGCCGCGGCAAAGCAAAAAAGCCAAAGCAACCGCTGCAACCCGGACGGGCGGCGCAACGGCCAGCGATTTGCCCTGGGCGACAAGCGCTGCGGGAGGGCGGATCAGGGTTTCCTTCAGGCAGGTTTCCACGTCTATAAGAGTACAGCCTTGGCAGCCGAAAGCTGTCTTCCCGTATGCTGTTGAACAGAGAGGTCGTCATGTCCGCAATACCAAGGAAGTGCTCGGCCCGATTTGCGCCTGGCCGATTTTCGCTTGCCGGTTGGCTGGTCCTTTTGGCGCTGGCGTTGGCGCCGCTGGCTCACGCCCAGGCCGCGCCGCAACCCCAGCAGCCCCAGCAACCGCCCGACCAGGCCGCGCCCGATGCGGGTGGTCCTGCCGCCGACTCCGGCGTCATCGCGCTGCCCAAGAAGAAGGAAGCGCCGGAAGATGCGCCGCCGCCTGCCCCGGCCGCGCCCAAGATCAAGAATCCAGAGGGGTTGCCAAACGTCGCCCTGCGCATCGAGGTTCCCGAGGTCAATGTGGATGTGGGTGTGCTTCTGGAGAAGACTCACACGTTCGTCCCCGGCCTCAAGCCGGAGAACTTCCGCGTCTACGAGGATGGCGTTCTGCAGAAGGTCTCGGGTTTCAAGCGCGTCGAGGCGCCCATTACGGCGCTGCTGATCTGCGAGTTTGCCTCCACCAGCTGGTGGTCCATCAGCGACATGCGCAACACCGCCTTCGCCTTTGCGCAGCAGTTGCGGCCCCAGGATTACGTGGCCATGATGACCTTCGACATGCGCACCCAGATTGTCACCGACTTCACCCAGGACAAGCGCCAGCTCCTGCAGGCCATCGACTCGCTGCGCATCCCCGGCTTTAGCGAGACCAATCTCTTCGATGCGCTTTATGAGGGCATCGACCGGCTGGAGCGCATCGAGGGACGCAAGTACATCGTGGTTATCGCTTCCGGGCGCGATACCATGTCCAAGCTCACCCTGGACAAGATCCTGAAGAAGGTCAAGGCCACGCAGGACATCACCATCTTTACCGTCTCCACCGGCGGGGCCATGCGGGCCATGACCGAAGGCCGCGGGGGCATGAGGGGCGGCATGAGGGATATGACCAACCTGCAGGCCGACAACGAGATGAAGACCTTTGCCTCGCTCACCGGCGGCATGTGGTTTGAACCGCGATTTGCAGGGGAACTGCCGGAAATCTTCCAGCAGGTCAACCAGAACATCCGTTCAAAATATGAGCTGATTTACCGCCCCACCAACAGCAAGCAGGACGGCACCTATCGCAAGCTGCGCGTGGAGCTCGTCGATGAAGAGGGTCAGCCTCTGCGCATGCAGGACGAGAAGCAGAAGCCGCTCAAATACGACATTATTGCCCGCGATGGCTACCGCGCCAAGCAGGAGGTCGAGTAGCCCCAGTCCAGGTCGGGATTCCCGAACACGCCGTAAGACCCGCGCCCGCCGGCGGCTGCCCCAGGGGTTGCCATCAGCCGCCGGCGTGACTGCGCCAGAAAGCCCGCGCTCTAGCCGATGAGGTTGAGACTGAGCAAAATGTCGCGGACGTAGTACACGATCACAAGCAGCGTGGCCGCCACGGCCAGCCAAAAGACTATCCGCAGCACGGGTTCCAGCTTGGCGACCTTGGCCATGATTGCCGCCTGCTCGACCTTCACGTTATCGAAGGAATCGTCCAGAACAATCTGGTCGTCCTCGTCGCGGGTCAATCTCCCCGCATAAATCTTGAGGCAGATCATCAGCAGAACCAACACACCCCAAACCGACCACATCACCGGAACAAATCCTGTCATACTCCACCTCCCCAGAACCTTCTGGTCCCAGATACCGGCGAGTCCGTAAAGGAACCGCGGTCTCGTGAGCAGCGGGGCCGTACTGTTGACTATCCTAGCCCCGAATCACATCGCGCGTCCTGACGGAAATCAACGGCATCCCCGCGGGGTAGCCAGCTTATCAGCCCCCCAGTTCAGTTTCTCCACCCACCCTGGCAAAGATCCAGGGATGAAACCAGGGCCTGCTAACGCTCACCGGGCGAGCAGCGTTGGAAAGGAAAACCGGGCCAGACAAGGCGGAGCCTGAAGGCTCCCGCGGCTCCAAGGTCGAGGACGACAATGAAGTATTGCCCGCTCTTCTCCGCAACCCGAAGAGACGGGGCGGTCTTTCCCGATCGCCGCGCCGTTTGCCGCTTGAGTACGCCGAGTACGTTCCTTGACCTGATCATGCCGCTCCCCTCGCTGCCGTCCCAATAAGTTTGGGCAGACCCTATGTAGGGGATAGCATCCTTGGCGGCGCGCTTGCATCCCTCAAATGGGGAGCCAATGCTGCGACTTTCAGGTCCACGGCTGCATCCAATGGTAAGAAACCACGAAATGGGGGCTTGTGCCCCAGCCCGTTGCCAAGTACAGTTACGGATAAAGGCAAGCATTCCACCTCTTGGGAGAGATCATGGCCACAGCAACCGCCGCACCCGCACAGGAAACCGAAAAGAAAGCGCCCCTCCAACTGACCCCGCAGGCCATTGCCAAGGTCCGTGAGATTATGGCCACCCAGGATCCACTTCCCGCGGGACTGCGCATCGGCGTGGTGGGCGGGGGCTGCTCCGGGTTCCAGTACTCCATGGCCTTCGAGAACCAGAAGGGCATGATGGACAAGGTCTTCAAATTCGGCGACTTGCAGGTCTTTGTCGACGCCACCTCGCTGATGTACCTGAACGGTTGCACCGTCGACTTCGTAGAAACCCTCGAAGCCGCGGGCTTCAAATTTGACAATCCCCAGGTCAGGAGCACCTGCGGCTGCGGCTCCTCGTTCAGCGTGTAACAGGCCCGGTTTCGGCCGCGCGCTTTGCCTTGGTTCGCTATTGCAGAAAGGCCCGTCCTCTCGGTGAGGGCGGGCCTTTTGCCTGAGCGGGCATGGTCTTCCCGGGTTCGTTTCATTTGGAGAGAAACGCACTCTTTACTGCGGCTGCTGCGGTGCGGGCGGCTGCGGCGGGGCGGGCTGCGGCGGGAGGGGCGGAGCGCCGTTCAAGCCTGAATTCGGGCCGACCGGAGTAGTGGTCGCGCCGGCCGGCTGGCCGATCATCCCCGTGTTGCCTCCCTGCATCATTTGATCGGCAAGCGGATCGTAGAAGAATTCCCATTCGTTGTAGTGATTCTTCTTCTTGTAGACCAGGATGGACTGCTTGGGGCTGTTGGGAGAGACGCCGATGATCCCCCCGCCGCCGAAGGTCTGCCCCGTCCCGGTTCCAAATGCTGAACTGCCGCCGGCGGCATTGGGGTCCGTGCTGCCGCCGCTCGCGCCGCCCGCGCCATTTGTCGCGTCAGTGGAACTGCCGGACGAGCCCACGGGTGTGGCCGCGCCCGTCCCTGAGTCGGTCGAGCCCGAGGCCAAACCACCGCCGATGGGGGAGCCTATCCCCGCGCCTGCTGGGCTGCCCATGCCTCCGGGGCCAATGCCGGCTGCCGCCACGCCGGTGCCGCCGATGGCCTGACCGAAGAAGCCCATGGTCTGCGTCTTGTTCTGACCAAAGCGGATGATCTTCCACTCATCTTTGCCTGTGGTGGGGTCGACGTACTTCTTGCGCAGGAAGCGAATCTCGTTGGTGTTGACCAGCGCGTCGATGCTGGGCGGATAGGCGCCGAACTTCTTGTAGTAGAGCTTGATGGCGCGAACGTACTGCTTGCCCCGATGCATGGTCTCAAGGTCGCGATCACGCTGAATATCCTTGCGGATAACCGGCGCGGCGACGGTGAGAGCGATCACCAGGATCGCCAGCATGAAGATGACCACAAGCAGAATGTAGCCCTCTTCAGAAGGCTTGCGGCGGCGCATTGGGTCGGGGCTGCTCATAGCGGGGCAGTTTCAGTTTGCCGTCAAGGGCAGGGTCTGCGTGTTGTTGTAGCCCAGATCGGTCACCTGGACGCTGGTCGGCATGATCGCCCCCACCTTGTAGCGATGATCGACAATCTCGCCGGTTTTGGCCACGAAGATGTCCTCCCCATGAACGAAGAAGGCCTTGAGCGACTTGTCCCTGGCCTGCGCGTAGCCAAAATACTTCAGATCGATGGCCGGCGGCCGGGGCGGCTCAGGCACCGCCGGGGCCGCGGTCACACCCGGCTCGCTGTTGCGCGCGCTCTTGACGAGAGCTTCAATCGCAAGCGGAGCCGATTCGGCCGAGAAGATGTTCCTGCCCGTCCCTTCGTACTCCACGTCCTCACTCTGGGCCAGCTTGTCAAAGTGGAGCGTGGGGTCGAGATCGGCGTTGCCAAGCTTCTGCGCTTCAACCGGCTCCGGCTTCTGTGCGACAGCCGTGGACTGCGCTCCAGCCTCCTTGCGAACGCTCACGGCCGGGGAAGCTGCTGGAGCGGGAGCGGGCCGAACCGGCGCGGAGGGCTCGGCAACGACCCCGTAAATCCTCCAGGCCGAAGCCGCGATAATCAACGCAAATAGCGCGATCAACGGGTAGGCCACGCGCTTGTCTTCCATTCCCAGGCGAAGGGCCATGATTACTCGCCCTCCCTTCCGCCGCTGGAAAACTCCGCGGGCGTGGGGGCCGGTTCACCGGACTCCGGCGTGGGCGGCAACCCGCTGGCCGCGGCATCGGCCGGACGCAGCCAGGTGGAAACGCGCAGCCGCAGGTTCACCAGCCCGCCCTGCTGGCCCGTCAGGGCCATTGCCCGGATCACAAAGAAGGTCTGGTCGCGCTCCAGGCTATTGACGAAGCGCATGATCTCGGGATAAGCGCCGCTGATGCCGGCGTCCATGGAGATTTCAGTCAGATCGGAGCCGACGGGGCCTTGCGTGTATTGAACCCTGGAAAGCCGCACGCCGGATTTTACCTGGAGGTCGCCGATGCGGCTGGCAATCGAGGAGTAATTCGGCGGGATGCGCTTGGCGTAGAAGGCGTTCATCCTGGAGCGCGACTCTTCCACGCGCTTCTCCAAGCCGCGCAGAGGGGCGGTTTGCAGGTCCAAGGCCTTCAGCTCGACCTGCTTGCCGGCCAGAGCGTCGCTGGAGCGGCCGTTCATGGCGGCCCAATCCATCCCCAGCCGCACAGCCAATCCGGCAAAGAGCACCAGCAGCACAGCAAACCCGGCATAGTGCCAGGTAAGCGGGGAGGCGAGGCGCTCGCGCCAGGTGGAGGACGAAAGGGTGCTCATCGCGGACCTCTGGGCGCTGGATAAAGGGATGAATCCGGCGCGGGCGGAGGCGGGCCGGTATAGGGCGGACGCGTCGCTCCCGGCAGCCTGTTTTGAATCGCACCCTGGCCCGCGCTCTGGCCCATGCGCGGCTGTGGGACAAAGACAGAACCGCTCAGCGGATGCGCGGCGCGCGTTGCCGGCTGGTCGCCGGCGCCTTCCCGATCCGCTTCCGGTTTCTTTGCTGCTTTGCGTTCTCCGGGCAGCGCCGGGTTGTACTCGGCCAGCAGATCGAAGTCCACGCGATTCGAGGCGCTTACCGGCTCCAGCCGCTGGCCGGGCCCGCCGGTCGACTCCGCGTTTTCGCCCACGATCCGCGGCAGCAGAAACCGCTTCGAGTGCTCCAGATTCCTCACCAGTTCCACGGCGCGATCGCGGGGCCCAATCACGTGCAGGTGGAGGGTGATGTGGCCGTCCTTGGCGCGCACCGGCTCGATGGTCGAGACCTGCACGCCGCCCGGCAGCACGGTCTCCAGATCCTCCATGGCCAGCGTCCAACTGAATGCCTTCTCATCGAAGAGCCGGTTGAGCGTCCCAACCTGGTCAAGCAACCGGGCGTTGGCCGGCTGGGCCATCAGGCTCTGGTAGCCCTGCCGCTCCCGGTTGATGCGAGCGATCTGGGCGTCGAGCGAGTGGTCGCGCGCACGGGCTTCCTCGGCCTTCCGGTCAATGGCGCGCAGGCCAAGTCCCAGCCCGATCGAGGCCAATGCCAGCAAGCCCATGGCGATGCGCAGGCGCTTGATCGCCGGTCCCAGGTCGGCAAAAGGGCGGCTGGCGAGATTGAGAGAAATGCGCATTAACTTGCCCCCGCCTGCCCGCCGTGGAGGGCCAGAGCGCCGGCTACGCCGGCTATGCTCATCTGTCCCAATGCAGTGGTTGCTCCGGTTTTGGGCCGGGGAGCCAGATCGACCACCGTCAACTCGGGGTCGTCGAGCCAGCGCGCAAAGGCTTCCACGCCGCTGTAACTGGTCCCATCGAACTCCGTCCCGAAGTTGCCGGCATAATGCAGTTGCCGCGGGCTCACCCCCAATTTGTCCTCGAAATACGCCGAGGCCACGGCGATGCCGCGCTGCACCTCCTCGAGCCGCAGGTTGGGATCGGCAGGCAGGTCGAGCGTGCGATAGAGCAGCAGATCCTGCCCGTTGGCGATGCACGTGGTAAGCGCCTGCGAGTTGAGATTGGCGATCAGCACGGCCCCCATGGGATCGGCTGCCTCCAAGGCCGCCAGGCTCGACGGCAGCACCGCTCCCGGCTCGTAGCCGGCAGCCCGCACCGCGCCCTCATACTCCGCCAGCACGGAGCCCGGCATCACCGCCGCCAGCACCTTGCACTCGTCCTTGTTCTCCACCAGCACCTGATAGCTCAGCCCGGCGTGCTCCACTTCGAAGGGAATCATCTTGCGCAGGCGAAAGCGCAGTACCGGAAAGGCCTCAGCCGCCTTGGAGGGGAGGGAATCGAAGTCCAGCACAAAGACGCGCACTGCCGAATCCGGCACCACCAGGGTCACCGAGCGGGTGCGCGGTGAGACCTGCCCGAGGGTGGAGCGAATCGCGGCCGCCACCGCTTCGGGCGCCCGCAGATTCGGCTCGCCGATCCCCGGCATCACCGCCCCCGCCGGCAGCGGACGAAAGGCGTAGACCGGCGTCTGACCCGCTCCCGGAAGAGAGGCGGCCAGCACCCCGTCGGGCGCAACCTCCACCGCCGCCGGCGGACGCCTGCTCGCCTTGGAACCGCCCTGGCCTGCAATTGAACTCATCAGCGCGAAGCCTCGATAAACGTAACCTTGTTGATCTCCTTCAGCGTGGTGATTCCGCGGCGAACGCGCTCCAGCGCCGACTCGCGCAGAAAAGTCATACCCTCTTGCCGGGCCAGTTTGCGCACCTCCGAGGTGGGCTTCTTCTCCAGAATCACCTCGCGGATGGGGTCGGTCAAATCCAGCAGTTCGTGGATCGCCGTCCGGCCCCGGTACCCCGTTCCGCCGCACTCCATGCACCCGGCGCCCTCGCGGAATCCGAAGCCGCGCCACTCGTCCGGCTCCATGCCGCAAGCCAGCAGAACATCGTCGCCGTAATAGACCGTGCGCGAGCAGTACTCGCAGTTTGTTCTCACCAGCCGCTGCGCCAGAATGCAGTTCAGCGCCGAGACAAAGTTGTAGACTTCGACCCCCATGTTCACAAACCGCCCCAGCACGTCCACCACGTTGTTGGCGTGCACGGTGGTAAACACCAGGTGCCCCGTGAGCGCCGAGTTGATGGCAATCTGCGCCGTCTCGTTGTCGCGAATTTCGCCCACCAGTATCTTGTCGGGATCGTGGCGCAGAATCGATCGCAGTCCGCGCGCAAACGTCAGCCCCTTTTTCTCGTTCACCGGAATCTGCGTGATGCCGCGAATCTGGTACTCCACCGGGTCCTCGATGGTGATGATCTTGTCCTCGTCGCTCTTGATCTCGTTCAACGCGGCGTAGAGCGTGGTCGTCTTGCCCGACCCCGTCGGCCCGGTCACCAGCACCATCCCGTAGGGCTCGCGAATGTAGCGCCGGAAGCGCTTCAAGTCCTCCTCGGCAAAGCCCACCACGTCCAGCGTCAGGTGCTTGAACTTCTCGCTCATCGACTCCTTGTCGAGCACGCGCAGCACGGCGTTCTCGCCGTAGATCGTGGGCATGATGGAGACGCGGAAGTCGATCAGCCGGCCCTTGTAGCGCACCCGGAAGCGCCCGTCCTGGGGCACGCGGCGCTCGGCAATGTCCAGCTCGCTCATGATTTTAATGCGGCTCAGAATGGTCGAGTGGTGCTCGCGCGCAATGGGCGCCATGGCCGCCTGCAAGACCCCGTCGATGCGGTACTTCACCATCACCGAGTCGTCCATGGTTTCGATGTGAATATCCGAGGCGCGCCGCTCCAGCGCCGTGAAGATGGTGGTATCCACCAGCCGGATAATCGGGCTGATGTCCTCCTCGCTGGTCAGCTTCTCGATGGAGATATTCTCGTCGGAAGTGTCCTCGCCCGTGAGCACGTCAAAGGTCAGTCCCTCGCTGGCCTCGTCCAGCACCCGCTGCGACTGCTCGGTCTTCTTCAGCAGGTCGGTAATCTGCGAGAGCGTGGCTACGCGCGCAATAATCCGGTGCGCCAGCAGCCCGGCAATCTCGTCCAGCACCATCAGCCGCGAGGGGTCGCTCACGGCAATCACCAGCGCGTCTTCATGCTGCTCGATGGGCACAAAGTTATAGCGGAACATCAGCTCCACCGGCACCGTGCGCAGCAGGTCGTGCTGAATCTTGAAGTTCTTCAGGTCAACGAACTCGGCGTGATAGCGCCGCGCCAGCGCCTCGGCCTGTGCCCGCTCGTCCTGGCCCGTAGGCAGCGGCGGCGCAATCACGATTGTCTCGGCCATGCCCGTTTACCCCTGTGCCGCCCCCGTCGATCCCAGCGAGAAGATCGGCAGGTAAAGCGAGATGAGAATGAAGACCACAACCACGCCCATAATGATAAGAATCGCCGGCTCAATCAGCGCCAGAGACGCGGTCAGCGCCGTGGCCACGTCCTCCTCGAAGAACTCCGCCACCGAGTTCAGCATCTGCGGCAGCGCGCCCGTCTGCTCGCCCACCGTAATCATCTCCGCCGCCAGGTCGGGAAAGACCTTCGTCCGCCCCAGCGACTCGGCCAGACTCTTGCCCTCGCGCACCGTCCCAATGGAGCTGACCACCGCTTTCGAGACCCGCCGCGACGAGATGGACCGCGCCGCCGTCTCCAGCGAAGGCACCAGCGGCAATCCCCCCGTCAGCAGCGTCGCCAGCGTGCGCGCAAACAGCGCCACCTGGTACTTGAGCCAGATCTTGCCAAAGACCGGCATCCGTATCCTGAAGGCGTCCACAAAATCCCGTCCCCGATCCGTAACAGCAAAGCGGTAGCCGCCAAAACCCAGGCTCAACGCCACCAGCGCGATCCAGAGAGCATTGTGATTCAGCCAGCCGCTGAAGCCGAGCAGCGCCGAGGTCATCGCCGGCAGCTTGGAGCCGATCTGCTCGTACAGTTGCGCAAACTGCGGCACAACGTACGTGAACATGAAGATCATCAGCGCCGTCACCAGCGTGAGCAGCACGCATGGATAGATCAGCGAAGTAATCAGCTTCTTGCGAAAGGTGAGGGAGATGCGCTGGAAGTTCACATAGCGCTCCAGCACCTCCAGCAGGTTGCCCGAGCGCTCCCCGGCCAGCAGCGTGGTTGTGTACATCACCGGAAAGCCGCTCTGCGCCTCGAAGGCCGACGATAGCGCCTCGCCCGTCTTCACGCGCGCCGATATGTCGTCCAACTGGGCGGCAAACTGGGCATTCTTCTGGTTCTTGGCCAGCATCTGCAAGCTGCCCAGAATCGGCAGCCCGGCCCGGATCAGGGTCAGAAACTGCTGGTTGAAGATCAAGAACGGCTCCAGCTTGACCTTGCGCCGCTTCAGCCCCGCAAACCCCGATCGCGCTCGCACGCTGAACACGTGGTAGCCCGCATGGGCAAAGCGCGCCCGCAGCTCCTCCGCCGTGGCCGCCGTCTGCAACTGCTCCTGCACCCGTCCACGCTCATCGGCCAACTTGATGACGAACTCTGCCATGCCTCTCTTCTCGCCGGCCCGCTCCACCAGCTCTTCTGGGAGAGTTTTGCTCAGGATTCAGGTTACCAGCTTAATCCGCCCGCCTTCGCATCCGCCCGCTCTCTTGAGTAGACGCGCAGGCAACTGCCAGCGCTCAAAGCCTGCAAGCCATTCCCTCCTGACAATAGGCTCCGTTGGGCAATCTCCGGGGACTGTTCATGCCGCGTTCGGCAAACTGAACGATGGACGGCAATGCCGGTAAACCGGATTGCTGAGAACCAGGGAGGTGGGAGAGACGACGGAGAGATCGAAGAAGAAGGCTCTCGATTACACGGGCGAGTCCAGGACGGCAGGGAATCGCCTGGTTTTTCCACAGCCGATACTGCATCGATCCTGCAATTTCACACAAAAGCTGCACGAATTGGTCTTGCAATTTTCCTCAAGAGCCTTACAATCCGAGGGAAAAGCCGATCTCAAGAAAGAGACTCCGGCTTTCGGGCGGTTTGCGCCCCGGTTGTACAGTTCCGTCTCACCGCATTCCAGCCTGGGGGCGTTCGCGCCCGATCGGGTCTACTTCAACCGCTTGCCGGAGCCCCCGGCAGCCTGAACCGAAGAACAAAACTCTCATTTCAGAAGGAGAACTTCTTTGAGCATTCAATCTGTTGAGCAAGGTAGCGCCGTGCAAGATGTGAGTATGCGCGTGAGCGTCAAAGTGCGCTATGAGGGCGAAGAGGAAAAGCAGCAGGGGTGCCAATGTACGTGCGTTTGCCCGCCCGAAACGCGTGACGACGTGATGACGGAGTATCACAACGCCCTGCAGGGTTAGTCATAACCGGAATAAGTGGATCCGCCAGGAACGGCGGTTGAGAGATTGCCGAAGGGAGAATCGCGATGAGCATCCAAACGGTGAAGCAGGGGCCTGCATACAAGGAACCGGATGAGCTGGTTCAAGCCCGCAAGTCGGAGCAGAAAGACAGTGCAGGATTCTGCTCCTGTTATTGCGGCTGCGGCAGCAACGATGACACTCATGACGGTTTGCACGATCCGAATCATGATAGCTTGCAAGGCGATTAGTCGGGATTGGCAAGCAACTTCATGGCGGGAAAACCGTTCATAGCAAAGACTGTCTGCGACGGGCAGCACTATGTTTACGATGTGAATTCCAATCACATCCTGAACGTGGATGAGACCGTCTATCTCGCAATGGATTACTGGGGAGTTTCTACCCTGCGCGAGGCGGAGCGGGCGCTGCGCCCGACCCCGGCGGGTGAGGTGCGCCGCGCCTGGCGCGAAATCCGGGAGCACGCAGGAAGAGGATTGTTTTCGAGTTCCCGGCCGGAGGGAATCAGTTACGGTGTTTCGCCCGCGGACACCCGCGAGCTGCTGAAGAGCAAGATGGAGCACCTGGTGCTGAATGTGACGGAGAGGTGCAACCAGCGCTGCGGTTATTGCGTTTACTCCAGTAGCTACAAGTACCGGCGCAGTCACTCCGAGCGCATGATGCAGCGCGAAGTGGCATTCAAGGCAGTGGATCTGTTCTTGAATCACAGCCGTCAGAGCGAGACTGTGCGTATAGGCTTTTACGGCGGCGAACCTCTTCTGAATTTTCCGCTGATCGAGGAAGTCGTTAGTTATGTGAAGAGCAAGGAGCCCGCGGAGCGGTTGCGCTTCAATCTGACCACCAACCTGACGCTGCTTACCGGCAGTATGCTCGAGTTCTTTGTTGCCAACGATGTTTCCTTGCTGGTGAGTCTTGACGGCCCCGAGGAGATTCACGACCGCTATCGCGTTTTTGCGGGCGGAAACGGAACCCACGCGGTGGTAATGCGGAACCTGAGATAGATTCGAGATACCGCGCCGGAGTACTACAGCAAGAAGATCCGCTTCAGCGCGGTGCTGGCGCCGCCCAGCCAGATTACAAAACTGCATGATTTTGTTCAGGAGAATGAGTTACTGAAAGATGCCGGCCATGCTGTCGGCGATGTGGACGATCGCGAGACGACATTCCTCAACCGGTTCACAAGAGAAGAGCGGACGATCCCCGATTATCAGCAACTGGTGGAGCGTTATGTGCAGCGCGTGACGGAAACCGGCGAGGCGGGAGACCAGTTCTTGCAAGAAGTGGTGGGCCGGAAGATGCTTCGGTTCTATCGGCGCGAGATCGGTATCCAGATGCGGAGTTACGAGCATCCGAACGGAGTCTGCATGCCGGGCTTGCGCAGATTGCTTGTCTCTGTCGACGGCAAATTCCATATCTGCGAGAAGATCAATGAGAGCCTCTCGATCGGAGATGTAGAGCACGGGCTGGATTTTGACAGGATCGACTCAATTATT
>JBEKCX010000027.1:0-14433 GCA_050014655.1 Occallatibacter sp.
GCGGTGGGGGCCGCACCGGACGCCGCAAGGTGCTGCTCAAAGTAGTCGATGGCTTGGGGCTTGCCGTTTTCTGTGATTTGAAAATCGTCCCTCGTCAAGCCGGGAACCGCATGGCCTTCCTTGTCCATGACCACGACATCCACCAGGACGGAGCGGGCATTCAACCTGAGAGTGGCGGCTGGAACTTCCGCGCCGGGCGAAGCGGCGTCCTGCGCGATGGTTGCGCCGGCGGAGAATGCGAGCAGAGCAAGGCCGGGAAGAAGACTACGAAAGCCGAACATACGAGACTCCTTGAAACCGACGATCAGGTGAGAAAACCGATGCCTGCCAAATCTCCTGCATATGCTTTGAGGCGCAAACACTCCCTCCGCAGCCGATGTTGCTTGCACCGATCAGCAACCTTGCGGCGCTTGTGAGGGCACTCGTTATGCGGTCACTTACGAGCAACCGTGATGGAAGTTAGCGGAATCTCCAGTGTGCCCGCGCGGCTTGAGGAAGCGTCGTAGATGCCAGTGCGCAGGTAGACGTCGCCGGGCGGGGCATCGATGTCGAAGTGGAAGGGAATGCCGGAGTTCTGGGCGAATGCCATCTGCTCGGGGCGGATAGCGAGCCCGATGGAGCGCGTCTCCCAGTTCAGCGGTTTGCCTGCCTGGTTATAGACAACCAGCGCAACTTCGATGGTCCCGTGGCGAACCCCATCGGGACCTGGGACCAGGGCAAGACCGTCCGTTGCCAGCGAGAAGTTGACGGTATAGCGGGTGAGCGGGGCTGACAGCGCGGGGCTGTCGCCGGCGCGGGGCGCATCCGCGGGAGGAGTGGACGGCAAAACCCGCATGCGGTAGCGGAGCTGGGTAAAGTCGGGCATTCCGCGATCCATCATCGGGCGCAGGGGATCTTTGGCCGGGGCCGCTTCGGCCGCCCTCAGCTCCTTTGGCGTCTCCTCAAGGTAGCTTCTACGGTAGGAAAGCCTGTAATCCCCGGAAACGGTTTTCACCAGAATTCTGTGCTCTCTGCCTGTTTCCTCCCGATTCCCAGGTGTATACGCGAGCGTGTAATAGCGCGAGCCGTTGTCGATGTCATCTGTAATCGATTTCTTTATATCGTTCGATTCATAGATTGCCTTGCCGCCTGTGGCCTCTGCCAGTTGATCCATTTCCTGTTGGGTCAGGGCGCGCTGAGAAGCATCGGCATTCAGGGAGGTCGATTGAGCCGCGATCAGCGCTTGAAACTGGGTAGTTGATGGAGTTTGGGGAGCGTTGGGGTTTGCGTTGGAGGAACTCGTTCCTGCCGCTCCAACGCTCGCCGAGGCCGGAGGGGCGTCTGCGGTATAGATGGAGTCGGGTTGCAGACCGCCTGCCGCTATCGGATAGATCGAGACCCGCGAGTCGGCCAGCATGGTCAGGGTCTTCTGGCGTTTTTCCGCATAGGGGCAACCGTTTTGGGTTAATTCGGTCGCACTCACGACGGCCTGCAGACACAGAGGAACAGAACCGGCAAACCAGATCAGGTTTTTTCGTCCGGGAATGCCGGCCAGGTAGCGCGCAATCTGCTGAAGTGCATCCAGCGTCATGCTCTCTCTCTCGTTGGCCTCGAAGCCAGCCTGCTGGTCCTCAAACTGCTGAAGGGCGGACGCCATCGCCGCCAGCTGGGTGCTCCCGGTATCGTTGGCCTGCGCCATGATCATATTCACGGCGGTATTCTGGGCGGCGGTTCCGAGGGGAGTAGGCATCAGCGCGGAGGAACTGGGATTGGCCGCGAGGCGGTCAATGGAGGCGCGCATGACCGCCGCATCCTGCGTGAATCCCTGGATGATGCGCAGCTTCTCACTGAGCAGGAATACGCCGATGCGAATGCCCGGCGGGATGGATGCGAGATACCGGACCATCTGCCTGTGAGCGTATGACTGGTCCGCCACGGGAGTGTTCAGCGAATCCATGAGCAGCACATTGACAGCTTCGTTCGGGGCTACGGCGGGAACATTGGTAAAGGTATTGGGCGGGAGAGCCGCAGCGGGCGTTGCACTGGCTGCGCTGGAGTCCGCCGCGAAGTTCGGCTCAAAGAAGGTTAAGGTCTGCGGCTTGCCATCTTCGAAGACCTGGAAGTCATCCTTCTGCAGGCCTGGAACCGCCTGACCTTTCTTGTCCGTTACCACAACATCGACCAGCACGGTGCGAACATTCAGCTTGAGGGTTGCGACGGGGGCTTCGGTCTCCGGAGTCGCGGCGGTCTGGGCAAACACGGGACCAGACAGGAATGTAACTAGGGCCAGGACCGGCAGGGCGGAACGGGAACGCAGCATATGGCTCACCTCTCAGGGGCAATGCTACCACAACCTTGAAAAGCCTTCTGCGACAGCAAGAACAATGCGATGAGACGCCGCGGAAGGGGAGAACTCCGGAGGTCATCGGGCATCTGAGAGATTGGACGGCGCCGGCGCGCCTGCGGTTATGGGGATTTTTCCGCAGGCGGCGTAGAGCGAAACCAGAGTTGGTGTGTCCTGTGGAGTTCATTGCCGGGTCGCCACTCCCTGTTGGTCGCGTCGACTTGAGGGTTGCGGTCTCGGGATACAGTCACTCCGGTTTCGCTGTAGCGGCGGGCGCGGGGCCAGGCGCCGGCGTGTTTTCGTCCTGCTCCGCGCCGTCGGCGGGGAGTATGCGCGACTCGGCGCGAAACATGTGATAGCTGTCGAAGACGACATCGTTGATCGCGGTCACCTGGTGTTCACTCACCGATTCGGCGTGTTTCAGCTTGTTGCCAAACGCATCCGGCTGGCCTTTCTTGTCGACGTAGAACATGGTTCCATGAAACTCCATTACATCGGCCCTGGTGATTGAGATACTCTTCAAGGGGCAGATATAGGTCTTTCCTCCAATTTCCACCGGACCGTATTCCACCAGCACATAGACTCTTTCGATGGGAAGCGCCGGCTGCAAGTCTGTCTTCAGGACCAGGCGAAAGACGGCTCCGCTTTCGGGGTCGATTGCGATCTCTCCGTGATAAGCAGGAACGGCTTCGAATTCGCGCATCTCTCCCAAGTCCGATCGAAAACAGCAGTATCGCACGGTGTAATTCGATCTATCTTCCTTGACCACATAGCGAAAAACCGCCAGCGGCCCGGCCGGACCCTGTTCCCAGTGGCCCCATCCAACTTTGCCCTTGAGAATATCCGCCATCACGACGCCCAATAGCGGCCCGAATACACCCCAGTTGGTCAAACCAGTGGAAGATGTCACGCTGCCTGCGGCTTTTCCCGCCCCGGGCGCTTCTGTAACTTCCCGGCCGTTCCGGTAGGACACGGTGGCGCTGAGCCTGTCCACAAGGTGGAAGTCCTGGTTGGGAACGAAAACCGTCAGGTCAAACAACTGAGACACTTTCAAATCCTGGAAGCGGGTGGTTGTCCGCGTCGCGAAGAAGTTCGGCATCTTGGAGACGGTCGCCATGACAAAGTCCGCGGCTCGAGAGACGATCTGGCCTTGGGTGGCGGAGTTTGGCGCGGCAGTTGGCGGAATATCCGCCGCCGGAAGGTCGAGAAACGCGGAAGCATCGGCCAGCGCGAGCAGCGCCAGGCGGGCCTGATCGGCGGGCAGATCGGCCTTCAGGCGTTCCAGCCGCGCCGTGCTCAATCGCTCGGTCAACTCCAGATCACCGAGGCTCTGCGCCACTGCCTTATCCGGCTTGCCGTGAGCCGCGGCCACTGCCTGCTGCAACTGCTCCACCGTGACCCGACTGGCCGCTGACGCCGGCAAGGCGAGCGCGGCCAGCAGCAACAGGAGTGCGGACTTTCGCATTTCAATCACTCCAATCGGCGGAAGATGAAGAGGTTCTTACTTCACCACGGCTGAAAGCAATCTCCGTGACACCTCGAATCACCTGTTTGGAGCTTTGTGGATGGTCAGGCATCTGAGTTCTTGGACGACGCCGGCGCCCTCGTGGTTATGGCGATTATTGCATGGGAGGGGCGTTTTGGGAGCGGTCGCGGGGACGGACGCGGGCGCATTTCAGCTCTGCTTCGCGCCTGCTCACGGCAGCAGGCGCACCTCGGTGCGAAACTGGTGATAGCGCTCGAACGCAACGTCGTTCATTTGCAACTCGAAGGGCGCTTCTTCCTTCTGCGGAAGCCCGTATACGTCGTGCATGAGATCGAACTTCCGCGCCAAAGATACGGCGACGCTTCTAAGCGGGCAGATATAGCTTTTGCCGGCAATGTCCACCGGTCCGTACTCGATCATGATGTCGGCCTTGGCCACGGCGCTCTTCGGCCGCGGCACCGCTACCATCGTCAGGCGCAGAATCGCGCCATTCGCCGGATCGATGGCGATCTCCCCGTGGTAGGCGGTAATCGTTGGCAGGAACCCAGGGTCGCCCGAAACCCGTACGCTATAGTGCGATTTTTCCTGCGGCACATCGAAGCGAAAAACCGCCATAGGCCCGCCGCTGCCCTGTTCCCAGTGGCTCCAGGGCGGGTTGCCGCCAAGAACATCCTTCAGGACAACCGCAAAGATGGTGCCGAAGACTCCCTCGGTAGTCAACTGCTCCCGGACCAGCGCGAGTTTCCCGCTCTCCTCCCGTTCATCGACCACCTCTTCCTTGCCGGCGATAAAACGCACCGTAGCGCTGGACTTGTCCACTGCATGCAACGTAGGGTCCTGGAAGCTGCCGTCAGAGAAGCGCGAGACGTTCATCGGCCCATTCGCGAAGTAGATCGTCTCCCGGGTCGCAAATGAATCCGGCAACCTGGAGATGGTCTTCTCCACGTAGTCGACGGTTTTGGCGAGCAAAGCAACCTGCGCTGCACGGTCCAGGGGAGGAGTGGGGGGAATATCCGCCGCGGGCAGGTCGAGAAATGCGGATGCATCGGCCAGGGCGAGCAGCGCCAGCCGGGCCTTCTCACCGGGCAGGCGGGCTTTCAGGCGCTCAAGCCGCGGCGTGCTCAACCGTTCGGCGAGCTCCATTTCGCCGAGGCGCTGGGCCACTTCCTTATCCCGCTTGCCGTGAGCCGCAGCTACCGCCTGCTCCAGTTGCGCCACCGTGACCCGGCCGTCCGCAAGCGCCGGTGAAGCGAGCCCAGCCAGCAACAACAGGAGTGTCAAGTTCCGCATCTCATCAATCATTCCAGAACCCGGCAAGAACGGGAAAGACAAATCCCGTGATAAATAGGACGGCGCCGGCGCCTAGGCGGTTATGGCGATTATTGCGCCGGCTATTTCGGAGCGGCCGCGGGGCCGGTGAGCGCGATCTGTTGACGGTCAGCAAGGGCAACCTTGTCGTAAAAGTCGCGGAGCTTGCCATACTCGGATGGACCGAGCAGGGTAAATCCGCGGGCCAGGATGCGGGCGCTGGTGATGGAGTTGGCGTTGGCTTTGGAACGGAGCTGGTATGCGGCATTCTCTCCCCACCTCATGCTGGCGTCCTCTGGCGTTTCCTGGAGGGCAAAGCCGGCGGGGAAGACATAGGTGACCTGTTCCTGTTCCTGGGCTGGATAATGCAGATCGACGGGCAGCGAGCGGGAGTCCTGGACGGGGAACGGGTCCGTCGCCTTGCTGTCGAAGAAGAGGCGGGGAAGGATCAGGCGGCTGCCGGCGCGATTGCCAATCGAGCCTGAAACCGTAACGCCGGCCACCAACTGCTTGTTGGGATCGTCGAGGCCCGAGAGGTATTCGACATGGGCTTGGATGCCGTCGGGAACCTGCGCGGCAATCATCCCTTCCAGTTCCTGTTTCACCAAGCCGGCATCTGTGCGCAGGGCCATCTGGCGCCACTGCAAGGCTTGCTGGCCGATGAATCCCACCTTGAGGGTGCCGGAGACGGTCCCTTGGGGGCTGATGTTGAGGCTGCCGACCCGGACAACCGTGTTGTCCTGATTGTCCTGCAACGGGGTGACGACGGTTTCCACCTTGCCGTTGGCCGCCATGGCCACACCGCCGGCCCCGGCATGGGGCCAATACAGGGTCTGAAAGGGGGCCATTTTCACACCCGGATCAAGGACGATTTCTTTACCGTTGATGGTAACCCCAATCACCACGGCATCCAGTTGGTCGGCATTCAGGATTTGGGAGTCGAAGATGCTGCGATTCCGGCTTGCAATCCGCACCGGCCGGGCGTTGAGTCCCGCGGCTCGCGCCAGGGAAAGGTAAAGAAGCGCGATCTGCTCGCCGTTACCGCTCTTGCGCTCCAGGACCTTTTCGACGCTGCCCTGCAGAACCGCGCCGGTGGCAATTGGAGGTGAATCGCTGGAGATGTCTGTATTGTTCAGCTTTTGCACCAACTCATAGAGTTGCTTGGCTTTGTCCAGCGGATTATCGAAGCCGGAAGCCACCCCAACCGCGGTGCTCTTGATGGTCGCGGCGGGGGCGGTGTACCTCTCCACAGCCTTGATCCAGCCCTGCATCTCCTTTTGCCAGAACTCCTTCGCGTCCGCCGTACTGGTGTAATAGAAGTTGACCTTGTAGACCTGAGCTTCGAGGGGCGGCGCATAGGCTTCCTGGGGGATTGGCGGGATGTCGGTAAAATCGACGAAATAGCGGCCCAAGGCGTCCTTGTTGACCGCTTTTCCAGGGGGAAGAACCGGCGCCAGGCGAATGTCGGTCACGATTTGACCGTCCAACCCGATGATGGCGTTTGTATCGACTCCGGCGCTGGAGGCGTGATTGGGAAGGAACTGATCGGTGGGGATGAACATGTATCGCGCCTTGTGCACAAAATAGGGCTGCTGAACCTGCCACAGCGGTGCTTGCTGAAACCGGTAGTCGTAGCGCACCTGGTAGCGATACTCCAGGACGCTGCCCACCTCCACGCCGGGCATGTTAAAGGTGATCTCGTTGAACTGGTCGGCGCCGCGCTTGATCTTCAGCAGATCGGCCGAAGCGCCGGTCAACGGGATCACCGTCCCGTCGGGATGAATGGTTCTGCCCTGAACGGCTGAGACCTCGACATGCGCGAAGATGTTATCGGGGTCCAAATGGGTAGCCTCGCCGAAATGGTTGACATCCGGCGTGTCGAAGTAGTTTTGGGTAGCGGAACTCATTCTGTTGGTGCTGTTTCCGGCCATGTTGAAGACAAAGCTCCGGGGGTAGTTGACATGGACCGTGGCCAGATCCTTGCCCTGCTCCGTGAGCACCTTGATGCGGGCATAAACGGTGCTGAAGTGGTGCGGATCGTCGTCGGTTTCTTCCTTGTAGAGATAGACCGCCGCCGCGCCCGGCGCATCGGGGTCGGAGGTCATTCTCAGTTCCTCATCCGAAGGAGCCTGGAACTGGCCAAAGGCGGCATGAGGAGCCGCTGCCCCGAGCAGCAGCACTCCCAGACACACAACACCATGAACGCACGCAAACAGGCCAGTGGCCGCCAGCATCATCCCCAGTCGTTTCATCGAATCGCCTCTCTTCCGCAAGGGCTTTCTTGCGGGAGGGGGCGGTTGGGCTTGCCAGCTCCAGCAATCTGCTCGCTGCATCGATTCTAGTAGAGATCGGCTAAGGGCGGCCGACAACGCTATACCTGCTACCCGCCCGCTCCGCCGAGGTTAAACCTTCATCCGGCGCAGGTGGACTCACGGTCCTGCTTCCACTTTAGGCCGTTGAACTTGCGCTGGGGAGCGGCTCGCCGGAGGCAAGCCGGGAGAGGTTAAACGCTGTTACATGCCAGTTTCCCCCCGCGGTCTCAACCGTTAAACGCGCCCCCGTTCAAGGATCGCAGAGCCTTCGGATTGCAATACCTCCAAGAGCCGGCAAGAACGGGAGAGCCAATCCCCGGATTGTCACTTGGCGGCCGGCTTTGCCGCGCTGAGCGCGATCTGCTGGTGATCGGCGAGGGCAACCTTGTCGTAAAAGTCGCGGAGCTTGCCATACTCGGCTGGGCCGAGCAACGTGAATCCGCGGGCCAGGATGCGGGCGCTGGTGATGGAACCGGCGTCGGTCTTGGAGACGAGCTTGTAGGCCGCATTTTCTTCCCATCTCATGCTGGCGTCCTCGGGCGTGCCTTCGAGGGCAAAGCCGGCGGGGAAGAGATAGGTGATCTGCTCCTGCTCCTGGGCTGCGTAATGCACATCGACGGGAAGCGACCGGACCTCCTCGGCGGGGAACGGGTCCGTTGTCTTGCTGTCGAAGAAGAGGCGGGGAAGGATCAGGTGGCTGCCGGTGCGAGTGCCGAGCGTACCCGAAACCTGAAGGACGGCCACCAACTGCTTGTTGGGATCGTCGAGGCCCGCAATGCGGTCGATATAGATCTGGACTCCGTCGGGAACCTGGCTCTGAAGCTCACTTTCCAGTTGCCCTTTCAGCGCATTGGGGTCGGCCTTGAGCGCCCGCTGCCTCCATTGCAACGCCTGCTGGCCGATGAATCCCACTTTGAGCATTCCGGAAACGGAGCCCTCCGGGCCGATGTTGAGATTGCCGACGCGGATCACCGTGTTGTCCCGGTTGTCCTGCAGGGGCGTGATGACGCTTTCGACCTTGCCGTCGCCTCCCATGGCCACTCCGCCGGCGCCGGCGTGCGACCAGTGCAGGGTTTGGAAGGGAGCCAGCTTGCAGCCAGGATCGATCACCATCTCCTTGCCGTCGACGGTAACCGCGATCACTATGGCGTCCAACTGGCTGGTGCGCTGGAAGCTGGAATTGAAGATGTGGCGATCCCGGCTGGCAATCCACTTCGGCCTGACCTCCAGGCCCGCGGCCCGCGCCAGGGCCAGGTAAAGAAGCGCGATTTCGTTGCTATTGCCGCTCTTGTGCTCCAGGACCGTCTCTACGCTGTCGCCGGGAGCCGGGTTGCCGGTGAACACAGGCCCGGCGTTGGCCATAAAGTCCGTATTGTCCAACTTCTGCACCAGGTCGTAGAGCTTCTTGGCTTTGTCGAGCTGGCTATCGGTGGGGGATACCGCCGCGGAAGCAGCCTGGCGAATGGCATTTGTTGGCTTGGTGTACTGGTCCACATCCTTGAGCCAGAACTGCGTCTCCTTTTGCCAGTACTCCTTCGCAACCGCGGTGTAGGTGTAATAGAACTCCACCTTGTAAATCTGATCTTCGAGCGGGGGCACAAACTCGTCCCGCGGAATGGGAGGCACGTCGGTCAGATCGACAACCCACTGGCCCTGGGTATCCTGCTGGACGGTTTTTCCCGGCGGGAGGATGGGCAGCGCCCGAACGTCGGTCAGAATCTGGCCGTGCCCGTCCACGAGGGCCCCCCCTCCGATCCCCGCTCCACCCGTGCGGTAGACCCAGGAGGGCAGGAAAACATAGTGCGCCTTGTGCACAAAGTAGGGCTGTTGGATCTGCCACTGCGGAGGATTGAAGAAGCGGTCGTAGCGCAACTGGTAGCGGTATTCCAGGATGCTGCCGACCTCGACGCTGGGCAGGTTGAAGGTCATGGTGTTGAACTGGTTGGCGCCGCTTTTCACAGTCATCAAGTCGGCGGTCTGCCCCGCGGCGAGCGGAATCACGGTTCCGTCCGGGTGGATGGTTCTTGCCGAGATGGCCGCAACCTCAAAGTGGCCGAGGGAGACATTCTTGGAGGTGGCAACGTTCTGCGGGTGGCCGATCTGGACTGTGGCCAGCTCCTTGCCCTTCTCCGTGAGCACCTTGATGCGGACGTAGAGGGTTTGGAAGTACTTATCGTCGTCTTCTGTCTCCTCCCGGTAAAGATAGACCGCGTCCGCGCCCGGCGCTTTGGGGTCGGAGGTCATCTTCAGCTCCTCAGCCGTCGGAGTCTGGAATTGCCCCAAGGCGGCAAGCGGAGCAGCCGCTCCAAGCAGCATCACTCCATGACACAGCACATTATGAATACGCATTTGATCTCTCCCCAAGGCCGGCTCCAATCAGATGCCAAGGAGTCCGGCGCAAAACCATCACTGGGAATTCTACCCCTTCCAACTGGAGGAAGCGCCGGCCGGCGGCACAACGCCAGGGCAATCGCATGAAAGTCAGGTCGCAGGAGCAAGGAGTGTCAGGGCACGGCTTCAGAGGCTGCGGAAAGAGGCCTGCATTTGGCCGAAATACCCGAAGGGCCTACCGCAGGGGCTGAAGCCCGCGCTGATTTTGCGGCAGTTGCGGCACGACTGAAGTCGTGCCCTGACGCTTCGAGGTGATCCTCATGGTTCATCTTCTTCATGAGAGTGCCCTGGTCTTCTTTCCGAGGCGAATAGGGGCTTCGCTCCGGGAACCGATCGCGCAGGCGCCGTTACAGCTCAACTCAGTTCCATTTGACGATGCGAATCAGATTGGAATAATCGTCCGTCCAGACCTGCGTTCCCGAAGGCGCATCGAGGGGCGCCCAGTGAGCATCCGTTCCCAGTTCTCCCAGGTCGGCCTTGGCGCGCGCCATCACGACCCACTGCGAAGCGAATACTCCCTGGTCCAACTGCCCGCGGGTGCGGACGGTATCGTCGTCAATGAGGCACGCCAGCCCGGCGTCGCGAGCCAAAGCGCCAAAGACGGGCGCGAGCTTCAAGTGGTTGTTGCTGATGTGGAAGGCAAGCGTTCCTCCCGGCGCGAGCTTGCGCAGGTACAGCGCCATTGCTTCCCTGGTCATCAGGTGCATGGGAATGGTATCTGCGCTGAAGGCATCGACGACGATCAGGTCATAACTGTGGTCGGAGGCGTCGCGCAGCTTGAGCCGCGCATCGCCGAGAACAACGGGCGCATGGGGCGCGCACTGGCCGAGAAAGGTGAAGTAATGCGGGTCCGATGCGATGCGCTCGACGGCGGGATCGATCTCGTAGAAGGTCAGCGACTCGCCCTCCCGCAGATAGCAGGCCATCGCGCCCGCTCCCAGGCCCACCACTGCCCACCTCGGCTTGGGCAGATCTCCATGACTCCCGTAGAGGGTTCTGGCCTGCATGGCGCGGAGGATGCTCCCAGCCGGACCGGAGTTCGTATAGTAGGCCAGCGGCTCGCGGCTCTTTGCGGGATCGAGGCTCTGAATTCCATGAACGATGGCGCCATGAAAGAGATACCGAAGCCCGCTGGACCTGTCTTCGGCCACGCGCAAGACGCCGAAGAAGCTTCGTTCCTTAAGGATGAACTTCCCGTAGGAACCGGCGTAGAGCGAGCTGGCCATCACCAGCGCCGCCAGGCCCGCCGCGAAGCGCAGCGGCCGCTTGGCGAAGCTCAAGCACCAGAGCGTGGAGTAACCGAAGAGGAGAAGGATGAGCAGCGGGCTGGGCTTGAGGCCGAAATGGGCAAAGCCAAGGATGAGCGCGGCCAGGCTCAGGCCCAGCGCCAGGGGCAGAAGCAGGTCGTTGCGCCTGACCCATGCGGCCCTGGCCGGCGGCACGGGTCCCTGGTCGATGGCCGGACGCAGCAACGCCGCGAAGATGAGCGCCAGGGGAAACTCGACCAGCGTGGAAAAGACTACCGGAGCAAGCAGCGCATTGAAGACTCCGCCCAGCACGCCGCCCAGGGAGATCCACAGATAGAACTCCGTCAAGCGGCCGGCTTGCGGCCGGGTGCGAGCCAGTTCGCCGTGACACACGAGGGCCACGGCAAACAACGCCGACAGATAGAGCAGAAACAGGACCGGCAACGGCAATTGGCCCTTGGACAGGGTTGGAAAGAGCGTGAGAAGAAGCAGGGCGGGCAGTCTGCGCACCAGCCAGGGATGCGAGATGGGCGGTCGGCTGGCGAAGACCAGCACGAAGCTCAGCAGGTAAATCGCCAGCGGCAAGACCCAGAAGAGCGGAATGGGAGGAACGTCGGTGGTCAGCACGGTGGTCACGCCGATCATCAGGCTCGAAGGCACAAAGGCCAGCGCGATCCATCGCCCTCGCTGGCTCCATGCCACCTTCCCGGCTCCGCCGTCCGCTGCGCACGGAGCGGCCGCGGCTGCGGCGATGCCGGGTCTTGCCCGCCACACCAGCGCGCCGCACGCCGCCGTCAGGGCTGCAAAGAGCGCGTAGCCGCAACTCCAAAGATGGCTCTGCTGGCCCAGGCGCAGCGTGGGTTCCAGCAGGAATGGATACCCCAGCAGCCCCACCAGGCTGCCCGCGTTGCTGGCGGCGTAAAGGAAATACGGGTCGCTCGCCTGCTTGTGGCCCGACTGCGCAAACCATCGCTGCAGCATGGGCGTCGAGGACGAAAGCAGGAAGAAGGGCAGTCCCACCGCGACCGAGAGCATGAGAAGTATCGAGAGCACCGGACTGCTCTGCGCAGGCGGCTCCCAGCCGGCCGGGAGCCGCAGCGGCAGCACGGCCAAAAACGCCAGTGCCAGGCCGATATGCACGGCAATCTGCGTGCGGCGTCCCAGCCATCTCGTTGCCCCATACGCGTACAGGTAGCCGGCCAGCAGCACCGCCTGAAAGAAAACCAGACAAGTGTTCCAGACTGCCGGCGTGCCTCCCAGCATGGGCAGCGCCATCTTGGCCAGCATCGGCTCCACTAGAAAGAGCAATGCGGCGCTGACGAACATGGAAACGGCGAAGACGATCAGCGACACTGGCTTCCAGCTCCCGATGCGGACCTTTTGCGGTTAACCGTCGAGTATCGCCGCTGAATGGCTCGCTGTCAAAGGCTGAGCGAATTCCGCTGAGCTGGATGCGCCGCGGTGCGGGGATGGAAGGCGCAGTCGAGACCTTGAGCGCCCGCTCGATGCGTCCGATCGGCATCCGCGGTGAGTTAGCCTGCCTGCGCGGCGAAGTATTGGGCGACCTGCTGCCAGTTATCGACGCGGACAAAGCCCGTGGCTGCGAGGTTATGCGGGGCGGTGTAGAGGATGCCCTGGCCCTGGAATCGGAGCAGGTTGCGGGGCAGGTCGTCGATGAGGTAATCGGCGCGGAGGATGGACTTGTTGCCGCAGAAGACGTAATGCGTGGGCGGGATGAAGGGAAAGTGACGCTGCAGCCAGCGGTACTTGGGGCCAAGCGAGTTGGGGACGGTCATGGCCTGGGTGGCGATGAAGATTTCAAAGCGCGCGGAGAGGTCTTTCAGAACCTGCTGCGAGTCGGGGATCACGGCCAGGTCTTCGAAGAAGTCTTCGGCGTCGAGGAAGGCGCGAAGCTGCTGCTGGCGATCGAGGGGCGCGATCTCCCAGAGACCCTTGCCAGCCAGGTCTTCGGGGGTAACTTCCTCGTCGAAGGTCTGGTTGTAGCGGCGCAGGTGCTCGGCGAGCGTATCCGCCATGACCTCATCCATATCGACACAGATGCGTTTCATGGGATCATGCGCCTGCCGAGCGGGATTTGCGGATTGCCCGGCCGGCGCTGGAGGCGGTGGCGGGCTGCGGGGCAGTGGGCGCGGGGGCCATGGCCGGGTCCCAGTAGAGCAGCCGGCCGCAACTGTCGCAGGGGAGCAGTTCGCCGTCGCGGAGCTGGTTCCAGGTCTGGGGGCGGACGCCTATGCGGCAGCCGGTGCACTGCTGATTATCGACGCGGGCCAGGCCCGTGCCGCGCGATGCGGAGATGCGGTCGAAGCGGGTGAGCCACTCGGGCTCGATGAGCGGACGGAGGGCTTCGCGCTCCCGGTCGAGGGCGGCCAGTTCGGCGCCGATCTCCTGCTGGCGGAGGGCCACGCGGGCGCGGGTCTTGTCGAGCGCGGCGGCCAGCGATTCCACCTGCGCGCGGGCGGCGGCGAGCGCGGCTTCCTGGGCTTCAGAGCGCTCCAGGCTGGCGAACTCGTCGTTCTCCAGGCGGTTGGCCTCGGCGGTCTCAAATTGGATTTCATGCTCGAACGCGGCCACCTGATCGGCGGTCTTCACGGAGTCGAGCTGGATGCGGAAGCGGGCGGCCTTCTGGCGGTGGGCGGCGATCTCGCGGTCCATGCGGGCGCGCAGCGATTCTTCGCGATGGAGCGCGTCCGAGGCGGCCGCGGCCTGCCGCTCGGCGGCTGCCAGCGCGGCCTCGGCCTGGGCCGCTTCCCCCGGCAGGGCGCGCGCGGCCAGCGTGAGGCGCGCTCGCTCCAGATCCACGCTTTGCAGTTTCACGAGGTTTTCAATCTGCGCTTGCATCCGTGCTAGCAAGTCTAAGGCATTTGCCGTCTATTGAGAAAACAGGGGCGGAGAATCCTGCGACAATGGAAGGCGATCGGGAGGCGCGTTTTGGCGGCGATGCAAGCATCTTTCTGGCGCAGGCACAGAGTTCTCATGTGGGTATTGGGCGGGCTGCTCGTTGCGGCGGCAGGGCTGGCGGCGATTGTGACCGTGCTGGCGCACCGGGCTGAGCCGTTCCTGCGCGCCCGCATCGTCGAGGAACTGCAGGATCGCTTTCATGGGCGCGTCGAGCTGGACAGCTTCCATCTGACGCTGGGCATTGGCCTGGAGGGCCAGTGGGGCGTGTGGGCCCAGGGCAAGGGGCTGCGCATCTGGCCGCCGGCGCAGGTGGCGGGGGTTACCGTTCCCGGACCGGCGGAACCCGGAGCGGCTGGGGCTGGAGCGGCCAAGCCGTTGATCCAGTTGGAGGAGTTTCGCTTTCACGCGCCGCTCAGCTTCGAGCCGGGCAAGCCGATTCACATCTCG
>JBEKCX010000028.1:0-14096 GCA_050014655.1 Occallatibacter sp.
CCAGACCCCGGAAGCCGTGGCCTGTCATGCGGCCCTTGTAGCCCATGCGCTTTAACGCTGCCAGAATGGTGTTGTTGCTCATCGGTTGGGCAGCGTTGAGGTCGCCGGGGAAAAGCCACTCATTGCTCCCGGTGAAATCGCGCAACATCTCCAGCACTTCCAATGCCTGCCTTGCCAACGGCACGATGTGCGGAGTGCGCATCTTCATGCGTACTGCTGGAATATCCCAGCGGGCATTCTCCAGGTCAAATTCCCCCCACTTAGCTTCGATCAATTCGGTGGTACGCACAAAGGTCATGGACATCAGCTTCATTGCCAACCGTGTGACATGCTTTCCCTGATAGACCTCGATGCGTCTGAGCAGGGCTGGCAGTTCCTTGGCATCAACGCGGGCATAGTTGGTCTTTGGCAAGGATTTCAGAATGTCGCTGGGGTGAATCTCGGTGGCCGGATTGCGCTTGGCATATCCGTGGGCGATACCGTAGCGAAAAACCTGCCCGACGGTCTCCAGAGCACGTTTGGCAATGTCTCGTGCGCCGCGATCCTGAATCGCGTTGGCCATCGCCACCAATTCCGGCGCCTCGATCTCCGCAATGGGCCGCGCACCGAGGCAGGGCAGAATATCAGACGCCATGCGCCGCCGGACTGTGTCCACATGGCGGGGGCTTTTCCCTTCCTGCCAATGCTCCAGCCATTGTTTGGTAACGCTCTGGAAGGAGTTCTCGACCGCGATTTTCTCCGCGGTCTTCTCGGCCTTTCGCTGCGCCATCGGGTCAACCCCAGTCGCCAGTAGCTTGCGGGCCTCGGAGTGGCGCTCACGGGCCAGCGCCAGGGGAACATCTGGATATTTGCCGAAGGACATCAGCTTTTCCTTGCCGTCAAACCGATAGGACCAGCGCCAGAGCCTCCCGCCAGTCGGCTTGACCCAGAGGTAAAGTCCGCCCCCATCACCAAGGCTGTAGGCTTTTTCCGCCGGTTTGGCCCTTTTGATCTCCGTATCGGTCAGTCCGGCCATGCCATTCCTCCCCCTGCTCAAGAAAAGTACACCCACTTCAAAAACAGAATACACCCAAATGTACACCCGCCAAAACACGGCTGCACCTGGATGCATCTGGACGCAGAAAGAAGTAAACATTAGCATTTGCTATGTTTTACGTCTTTCTATCGGATGTCTTGGGATACCTTCGGAAGGGTTTCTGGCGGAGAGAGGGGGATTCGAACCCGCCGATAGAGCTTTCACCCTATAACGGTTTTTGAGACCGCCGCATTCAGCCGCTCTGCCATCTCTGGAGAAAAGCCAAAGATGGCTGCTCTCCAGAAATGGTCACCCTATATTAACAAAACGACCCCGACTCCACAAGCCCAATATCTCGGGTTTGGTTTCTGATTCGTATGCTCGCCCTATCTCCCCGGCCCAATCCGCCCTTCAGCCTCCATCAGGCTGATCAGAATATCGTTGATGCGGGTCAGGTGCCCTTCGCCTCTGAAGCGCAGCCACTCGATGCCGCCCCGCCGTTCTCCCGGAGGGAGCAAATGAAAATAGCCCCGGGTGAAACCCGGGGAAACCATCCCCCCGCGTCCCCCGCCGTCCCGTAGGGCCGGCGTGACTCACACCCAAACATACCGCGGATCGTATTCAATCCGATGCTGCTTCAAAATGGCCACAAACTCCGCCTGAAAATCGCGCTTTCGATGGTGCTCCGCCTGACCGGCAATGTACGCCGCCGTGGCATCCACCTGAGACAATCCAATGGTGAATGCCCCGTAACCCTCCTGCCATTCAAACCCTCTCAGCCCGCAACTCTCGTGTAACCATCGCGACGATCCGCCCTTGATCTTCCGCATCGCCTCGGCAATTGCCAAAGACGACGGCAGCGAGAGCAGAATATGGGCGTGATCATCCGTCCCACCAACCGCGAGCGCCTTCATCTCGTTCTCTCGCGCAACCCCTCCCATGTACGCCCATAGCCGCTCCTGCAACGCTGGCGCGATGGCTCTTTGGCGCTCCTTGGTCGAGAAAACACAATGGAAGAGCGAGGAACAATACGTGTGCGCCATAGAGAACTGTCTCCTGCCGCACTCTGGGAACTGCTACGTCAGCCCCGCGCGGCCCCTGAGAATAGCTTAATTCCGATGGCAGGCTGGCGGGTGGCTGGATGTCCCAGGGCAATTGCATGAACGGCGATGAAGGTCTGATCGGATATCGTTCCGCCCCGACGGGGCGGGCCTTTCCGGTTGGAACGGTTCCCCAGGATTGCGTCCGCCATGGCGGACGCTGCCCTGGGCTATTTTCGGCCTCTCCCTCCGGGAGGAAGTGCGGAGTTTGAACGGCCGGGTGCCCCATCCTTCGCCTTTTTCCTGGCGAAGGGTGGGATAGCAATACCCCTTCCCCACCTTCCGCCATTTGCAGTACATTTCTACTGCAAATGCGGTAGTTTTAGCCCATCTCCCCTCCCGGATGCGGCTTCGAACCCGATCAGGCCGACCAATATGTCGTCGATGCGGGCATGCTGCCCTTCGCCTTTGGAGCGCAGCCAATCGAGCGCCCGCAGATCGAGACGAGGTGTCTGCCCCACCTCAGGTGGTTGCCGAGAATTACCCTCCGCCGGCGCACAATGGAAATAATCGGCGAATCGAGCCTCCACCGATCTCTGATCCCTGACCCCTGTTCCCTGTTCCCTGATCCCTGTTCCCTGTCAACCATGTCCCCGGTCTGTACCTTGGCACCCCCCACCCCCCTCCCTAAATTCCCCTATCCCGCGCAGCGCTCCTGCGCCGGCCGATGTCGAGTAACTTCTTGATAATGAGCAGCATGGGATGGATGAAACCTGCTGCCGGAATGGCTTACCGCTGTCGAAGAAGTGCACAAGAACGCTCGACTTCTACCCGATTTTGCCCAATATCGGCTGCAAATTGCGCAGAATTCGGCCTCAAAGCACGGCAAATATCCCATTGCGCCGGCTGGCGCGCTTCCCTTCCAGCTCGATCAGGAACCGGCAGCCGTTTCCAGCTCGGCTATCTCTTCCGTGCTGAGACGAAGCCCGGCCGCGGCCACGTTCTCCTCCAGGTGCGCCACCTTGGAGGTGCCGGGGATGGGCAGCATCACCGGCGAGCGCTGCAGGAGCCAGGCCAGCGAAAGCTGGGCCGGCGTGGCGGAGTGAAGGGCGGCGATGCGGGCCAGCGCCTGCGCCGAGGGGTGGTCCGGCTTGAGCAGCTTGCCGGCGGCCATCGGATACCAGGGCAGGAAGCCGATGCCGTGCTGCTCGCAGTGGTTGAGCGTCTGCTCGTGGCGCCGGTCGGCCAGACTGTATCGATTCTGGACAGTCGTAACCGGGACGATCCTGGCGGCGTCTTCAATCTCCGCCGGAGTGACCTCGCTGAGGCCGAGGTGGCGAATCTTGCCCTGCTCCTGCATCCGCTTCAAGGCGCCGAGCGACTCCTCGAGCGGGGTGCGCGGGTCGATGCGGTGAAGCTGGTAGAGCTCGATGCGCTCCAGCCGGAGCCGGCGCATGCTCATCTCGACGCATTGGATGAGGTAGCCGGCGCGGCCCACGTACTCGGATTTGGCGGGGCCCTGGCGGGTGATGCCGCCCTTGGTGGCGATGACCAGGCCCGGCGGGTAGGGATGGAGCGCCTCGGCGATCAGCCGCTCGGCAATCTCCGGGCCGTAGGCGTCGGCGGTGTCGATGAGAGTGACGCCCAGCTCGACGGCTCGGCGCAGAACGCGGCGGGCTTCGGCCGGGTCGGCAGGCTCGCCCCAGGCGCCGTCGCCCACCAGGCGCATGGTTCCATAGCCAAGGCGGTGAACGGGCAGGTCGCCGCCGATGAGGAAACTGCCGGACAGGGATGCGGATGGGGATGCGGAAGGAGTTTGCGCGCTCATGACTCAGTTAGATGCTCTCGGCCACCGAAGGATGGGCAATCCTGCTTCGCCCTGTGGTACTCTGGCTGCGCAAGATTCCTGCAGGCACGAATACTCTCATGCAGCGAACGCCTCTTGTTTACGCCACTCTCCTGGCAGCCGGCCTGATGGCGGGTTCCGCTGCCCTCGACGCCCAGCAGCCAGCCGCCGGCCCTTCGCCCGACTACCGCAAACCCATCTTCCGCGTGGACGGGATCGGCGTGTCCAGCGTGGCCGGCCTGCCCTTCTCCGCTACCGTGGTCGTCGGGAGCGACCGGAACATGAACGACGGCTCGGTGCTCACGCTGCGCACCGTCATCCTGATTGCCCGCGACTCCAAAGGCCGCACTCACAATGAGATACGCCGCCTGGAGCCGGAGTCCTTCCACGGCTCGCCGGAGGTGATGCAGGTGCTGCTCTTCGATCCGGAGACGCGGCTGAGCACCATCTACTATCCAGCCACGCACCTGGCGCGCATCCGGATGATCCCGGTCCGGCCCAAGTCAGCCAGCCTGCCAAATCCCTGGACCTCGCAGGAGGACCTGGGCACAGACACGCTGAACGGTCTTGAAGCCAAGGGCGTCCGGCGCGTGTTTTCCGTGCCGGCGGATGGGAGCGGCGGAAAGCCCGTCGAGGTGGTGGACGAGATCTGGCGCTCGGCGGAGCTGCATCTCGACCTGCTCAAGCGGCACACCGATCCCCGCGTCGGCGAGAATACGCTGGCCGTCTCCGGCCTCAAGCGCGAGGAGCCGCCCGCTTCGATGTTCGAGCTTCCGGCGGGCTACACCATCGTGAATGCGATTCCGCCCCCTGGCCCGGCCCCGGCACGTAACCCCGCGCGGGAGGCCGATCCCATGGCGGACGAACTGCCGTGAGCGCTACGGAAGCGCGGCCTGAACCAGTTTCGTGGCCCGCAACAGAGTCTCCGGCTCGTTCCCAAAGCCCTCGATCCAATGCACCTCCGGCTCGCGCCGAAACCAGGTCAACTGCCGCTTGGCATAGTTGCGATGGCCCTGCTGGGCGGCGGCTATCGCTGCCTCTTCACTCATGGTTCCAGCCAGCACGGCCAGCGCCTGCCGGTAGCCCAGCGAGTCCAGCGCCTTGACCGGCCCATGGCGCGCCAGCAGGCCGCGCGTCTCCTCGGTCAGTCCTGCCGCGAACATGGCAGCAGCCCGCCGGTCGAGGCGGTCGTAGAGCGCCTTGCGCGGCGGGCTGAGGCCGATCCGCAGCAGCCGGAAGCCGGTGAGCGGATCGCGGCCCAGCACCTCGGAGAGCGGCCTGCGCGCGGCCAGGCAAACCTCGATGGCGCGAATCAGCTTGGGGGCGTCGTTGGCGTGGATGCGCCTGGCCGAGGCAGGGTCGAGGCGGGCGAGCAGCCGATGCAGCCAACCCTCCGCGTGGCGCTGGCGGCTGCGTTGCAACCGGGCGCGCAGTTCCGTTTGCCGCTCCGGACCGGCAAAGAGGCCTTCGATAAGCGCGCGCAGATAGAGACCGGTTCCCCCGGTCACAATGGGCAGCCGGCCGCGGCCGGCAATCTGCTGGAGCGAGGCCCTTGCCTGCCTGCTGTACTCACCAGCCGTAAAGGGATGGTCTGGGTCTGCTACGTCGATCAGGTGGTGCGGCACGCGCGCCCGCTCCTCGCCAGTGGGCTTGGCTGTGCCCAGGTCCATGCCGCGATAGACGGCGACCGAGTCGCAACTGACGATCTCGCCGCCGTAGCGCTCAGCCAGCGCCAGTGAGAGGGCCGTCTTGCCGCTGCCCGTAGGTCCCAGCAGCAGCACCGCGAGTGGGTCGTTTTTGGGGAGGTTTCCCTCAGCGGCTAAAGCCCCAGTCGATAATTGCAGCTCGTCGGCACGACTGAAGTCATGCCCTGACACTTCTGCCGAGCCGCTCATGGACGCCACCATCCCGGCGGGAAGATCCACTTTGGATTGGTGTGAAAGAGCCACCACAGCAGGATCGCCGCCGCCACCAGGACCAGCCCAAGCGCCTGGTTGCGCCGGTAGAGCCGCGTCTGCTCCGCCCGCCGCGCCTTCTCGGCCACCTGCTGGTAATGCGGCTTGATGCGGGTTTGAACCATCGGGGTTCTTCCTTAGGGCTGAGGCGATGCGCCGGATTATCAGGCACCAGTATAGGCGAAGAGCAGCTCTGGAACGGAGGTTCTATCTCTTCCCGAGGTATTGGAGCAGTTTCCGGATAGGCGGTCACCCATTAAGAGTCTCACTTGTCCGCTGGCTTTGTGCCGTCCGCCAAACGACCGTAAGTCTCGATCAAGGCGAAAATCTGGTTCGCCGAATCCAGGTGACCGTGCCTCCGGAGAAACAATGAGATAACGAGGAGGACAATCGTTGTGACTGAAGTGGTGGTCTCATATATTTCTTCCGCGCTATAGTTGTTCACAACCTCGTGTTTGACGAAACGCCGCCCAATTTGGTGCATCCCGCCGTGCGTGTAGCTGTTGAGATGCTCCCATGCCTGAGTCTTGAAATCTTGGAAGAAATCGTCCTTTCCTTCCTGGTCGTATGCGTCATCGAGTGCCTTTGCGATTTCTCCGAACTTTAAATCAATCGTGTCATTCTTATTGAACCTCTCTATTTCCGCGTCCGTTGCAGGGAGATTGATCCAAAGTGCTCGGTATGCGCTCTCAACCACTGGTCTGAAGAGCGCAGATGCAGAGCCTGGTTTGCCGTAACACTCTAATATCACGATGGATTCTTGGTGTTCCATGAGCATTGAAATATACCCGATGACCGTCAACGTCCGGGGATCAATGGGAAATTCGTACTTCCCAAGAATCGGCTTCGCGGACTGCATTGCGTTCTCACAGCGAATCAGATGTTCTTTGAGTTCTTTCGTCATAACTGTCCACCTCCTCGGACGTTGAGTAAATCCGCACTGGGAATTGTCCATCAGTTTACCCCGATTCACACCTCAGTTCGCGATTAAGGTAGGTTTGTCGCCAATTCGGACACTACACGACTATTTTCCTCTTGCACCGGTTTGACTTCCCAACCCCGGTTTGCTCAGATCGCCCTTCCGGATTCGGCGACAATAGAACGAGAGGGACGAACAATGAAAGTCTTGATTTTGGGTTCGGGAGGCCGCGAACATGCGCTGGCCTGGGCGGTAAAGCGGAGCGAGCGGGTCACGGAGGTGGTGTGCGCCCCCGGCAATGGCGGCATGGCCCGGATCGCCCGCTGCGTTCCGGTGGACCTGCGCGACCTGGACTCCATGATCCGCCTGGCCGTTGCCGAGCGGCCCGGCCTGACCATCGTTGGTCCGGAGCTGCCTCTCTCGCTGGGCATTGTCGATGCTCTGACGGAGCGCGGCCTGCGAGTCTTTGGCCCCACCCGCGCCGCCGCCATGCTGGAGTCGAGCAAGGCCTTCGCCAAGCGCTTCCTGCAGCGGCACAACATTCCCACCGCCAACTACGCCGTCTGCGCCAGCGCCGCCGAGTTCGATCAGGCCGTCGAGATCTTTCACCCGCCCATCGTGGTCAAAGCCGACGGGCTGGCGGCCGGCAAGGGGGTCATCATTTGCCCTTCGCGCCAGGTTGCCATCGAGGCCGCCCAAGGCCTGTTCAGCGGCAAGCTGCTGGGCGAAGCCGCGCGCCAGGTGGTTATCGAAGAGTTTCTCGAGGGCGACGAGATCAGCTTTCTCTGCCTCTCCGACGGCAAGGATGTGGTCCCGCTGGTTCCTTCCCAGGACCACAAGTGCATCGGCGAGGGCGACACCGGCCCCAATACCGGCGGCATGGGCGTCTACTCCACCGATACGCTGCTCGACGCCGAGATGAAGGCGTGGATTCTGCGCTATCTCGCCGAGCCGGCCGTGCGCGGCATGGCGGAGGAGGAAACGCCATACAAGGGCGTTCTGTATATCGGGCTGATGATGACCGCGCGCGGCCCCCAGGTGCTGGAGTTCAACGCCCGGTTCGGCGATCCCGAGACCCAGGCCATCCTGATGCGCCTGGAGAGCGATCTTGTGGATGCGCTCGAAGCGTGCGTCGACGGCCGGCTGGCCGGAACCGAGTTGCGCTGGGCCCCGGGCGCCTCGGCGTGCGTGGTGGCCAGCTCCGCCGGTTACCCCGGCAGCTACAAGACGGGCTTCCCGATCACCGGACTTGAGGCCGCCGCACAGGTTCCGGGGGTGCAGATCTTTCACAGCGGCTCTGCGCGGGCGGGCGGCCAACTGCTCACCGCTGGAGGCCGCGTGCTGGGCGTCACCGCCGCCGCTGCATCGCTCGAAGACGCATTGGGCCGTGCTTACGAAGCCATGGCCAGGATTCATTTTGACGGAATCTACTATCGGCGCGACATCGGCCATCGCGCCCTGAGGAGGAAACCATGACACCTGCCATCACCATGCAGGAGCTGCTCGTTTGGAGCCAGGAGTCGTCCAGCTTTTGGAACGAGCACCTGAAAGCCAATCCCGCGCTCCTGGAGTTGCCCTGCGGCATCGGCGGCGCGGCCAACGTACAGGAGTTCGTCCGCCACATCTGGGCGGTGGAGTTGCGCTGGAGCCAGCGCATTGCCGGCCTCCCGCAGTTGGCCAGGGAAGCGGTTCCCGCAGGCCCATTGGAAGCGCTCTTTGCGCTTCACCAGCAGGCCGTCGAGATTCTCAGGGGCCTGCTGGACGACCCTGCGCAGGACTGGGAAAAGACGATCTCGCTGGAATTCGACAGGCTGCCGCCCCACTCGCGGAACGTATCGAGGCGCAAGATACTGGGTCATGCGCTCTTCCACAGCCAGCGCCACTGGGCGCAGTTAGCCACGCTTGTCCGGGTAGCTGGATTCCCATCTGGATTCATGGGAGACCTGCTCATCAGCGCAGCTCTAACGTAGGCTCCGGCGCAGGTTCCGGCGCAGGCTCAGCCGCCGGCTGAGGTTTCCCTTGCTGCCGCTGGAAGCAGGACCGGCACAGCACCGGCCTGCCCTGGGTGGGCTTGAAGGGGACCGTGGTCTCCGTTGCGCACTCCGAGCAGGTTGTCCGGGTCTCGGTGCGCACCCTCTGGCCGCCGCGGGCGCGTTTGGCCTTGCACTGCTTACAATGCTTTGGGTCGTTTGTGAAGGCCTTGTCGTGGAAGAATAACTGTTCGCCGGCTGTGAATACGAACTCGGCGCCGCAGTCGATGCACTTCAATACTCTGTCGGAATACTCCATGGCCGGCTTCCCCGAAACAGGGACGTACATCGAAATCGGCCATGCTCGACAAAGACTTGCCGGTCCCGTTTCCCTGTTTTCTTTCGTCTTTCAACAACAAGGGCCCGGGCCGCTTAACCTGAAGCGGCTGATGCAGCGTCTCCCCGCGAAGCGGAAGACCTGGCTATCTCTAACACCCCCAGCGCCTAAAAGGCGGTATAGCCAAAAAGGAAGAATCGTAACCGGCCGCCCCGAGCCTGTCTGGGCTGTCTGGCATCTGCTGCACTCATCGAGCGGGGAATGCCGGGGCGGCGCGTGCTACGAGTTTGTCGAAACGTCAGTCCTGCTCTTTACGAGCCTTCTTGCGATTCCGCTTGCGCGCCAAAGCTGCTTTTACGCGTTTCTTCTCACCGGGCTTCAGGTAGTAGGAGTGACGCTTGACCTCCTTGATGATGTCCTCCTGCTGTACCTTCCGCTTGAACCGGCGCAGCGCATTTTCGAGCGGCTCGCCTTCCTGCACGCGAACCTCTGCCAAAAACTCCACCTCCAAACCTGCCAAAGGGCTTCATCCCATGATACCGGCAATCGTGGAGTTGCGGTCAAGCCAAATCCCATTTCTTCAACAAAATCCTTTCGATTCAATTGAATTTGGGCCGATTCGCTGGTCCGTCTTGGCGGACGGGACCATCCGTTCCCACCGGCGTCCGTCCTCAGACGATATCGCCAAGGCCGCACCACCCGCTTATACACCGGCCAGCACGCGCTCCGCGAACCGCATTGCCGGCTGGTAGGTGAGACACTGGACTAGCCTCCGTTTGAACCACGGTTGGACCGCGAACCAAGAGTCGCGGCCTAGCATGTCAAGGCTCATGGCCCAACGCGACCTGTACATCGACCGCCTCCGCTCCGTGATGACCGTCATGGTCATCCTGCACCACGCCGCCATTACATATGGCGCCCCCGGCGGCTGGTTCTGGACTGAGCTCAAACCCTCCGCCGCGCCCTCCAGCCTGCTGCTTACGATGTTCGTTTCCACAAACCAGGCTTACTTCATGGGGGTTTTCTTCCTGCTGGCAGGCTATTTCACGCCCGCCTCGCTGGAGCGCAAGGGCTATGCGCGCTTCATCGCCGACCGCTTGCTGCGCCTCGGCCTGCCGCTCGTGGCATTCGGTCTGATCCTCGGCCCGCTTACCGCCGCGCTGGTTACCGCTGCCAGGGGTGACGGCTTCTGGCCCACGTTCGTTGCCATCTGGAATCGCAAGGAGTTCATCTCCGGCCCGCTCTGGTTCGCGCAGGCTCTTTTGATCTTCAGCCTCGCCTATTGCGTCTGGAGAGCGGTTGCCGGCACGCCGCTGGCCCAGACTCAACGCACGCCCAAGCCAGTCCCCGCCTATCGCTGGTGGCTGGTGAGCGCCATTGGAGTCGCCGCCGCCGCGCTGGCCATCCGCCAATTCGTTCCCGTCGGCCAGAACGTCTTCGGCCTGCAACTCGCCTACTTTGCCGGCTACATTTTTTTCTTCGCCTTGGGCATCGCCGCCTGGCGCCGCGACTGGCTTCGGCAGCTCGGTTGGAAGAATGCGCGGCCCTGGATATGGACTCTTGCCGTCGCCTGGCCCTCGCTGCCGGTGGGTATTCTGCTTCTCCGCGCCTGGAGCGGCAGCGGAAGCACCGACACCTCCGGCGGGCTTTCCTTGGCATCGATTCTCTATGCCTGCTGGGAGCCCTTCGTCGCCTGGGGACTCATTGCCGCCTGGCTGTTGATCTTCCGCGAGCGCATGAACCGGCCATCGCAGTTCTGGGCGTGGCTCAACCGGCGCGCCTATGCGGTGTACATCATCCATCCACCGGTACTGGTAGGGATTGCCCTTTTGCTTCACGCCTGGGTTGCCCCGGCGTTGGTCAAGTTCGGCGTGGTCGGCATGCTGGCCTGCATCGCTTGCTGGTTGGCCGCCGACCCGCTAGTCCGCCTGCCAGGCGTGAGGAGCGTGGTGTGAGGCGCTGCGGTTAGCATGGAAGAAGCATCTGCCTCCGGCCCCAATCGAAAGACCATGCCCACCCAGCGCAAGAAGAGCCAGCCGGTGCGCGCGTTGACAGGCTGTGACGCGAACCAAGAGTCGCGGCCAAACGTATCATGCCTCATGGCTCAGCGCGACCTGTACCTCGATCGTTTGCGTACAGTGACGACCGCCTTGGTCGTCCTATTCCACGCCGCCATTACATACGGCGCCTCCGGCGGCTGGTACTACTATGAAATCAAACCCTCCACCGCGCCATCCAGCCTGGTGCTTACCCTTTTCGTGGCCACCAACCAAGCCTATTTCATGGGTCTCTTCTTCCTGCTGGCCGGTTATTTTACGCCCGGCTCGCTGGAGCGCAAGGGCTATGCGCGCTTCATCGCAGACCGGTTCCTCCGGCTTGGTCTGCCGCTGCTGGTATTCGTGCTGATTCTCGGACCTCTGACTCCTGCACTGGTTACCGCTGCTCAGGGGCAGGGCTTCTGGCCCACTATCGTCTGGCTTTGGCAGCACAAGCAGGCCACGAATGGTCCGCTCTGGTTTGCGCAGGCTCTCCTGCTCTTCAGCCTCGGCTATTGCGGCTGGCGGGCCGTTCTTGGCTGCGCGCTGACGCAATCGGAACGCATGCCCAAACCCGTTCCCGCATTTCGCTGGTGGCTGGTGAGCGCCATCGGAGTCGCCACAGCCGCACTGGCCATCCGCCAGTTCGTTCCCGTCGGCCAGACTGTCTTCGGGCTGCTGTTCGGCTATTTCTCCAGTTACATCTTTCTCTTCGCATTGGGCATCGCCGCCTGGCGCTACGATTGGCTGCGCCAACTGGACTGGAAGAATGCGCGGCCCTGGATTGCGACGCTTGCCGTCGCATGGCCCTGCCTGCCGGCAGGCCTGGTGATCGCCCTGAAACTATGCGGACTTGGAGTTTCCAGCTTCGCCGGTGGACTCACCTGGCCCGCGATTCTCTATGCGCTCTGGGAGCCCTTCGTCGCCTGGGGACTCATCGCCGCATGGCTGCTGGTCTTCCGCGCTCACGTGAACCAGCCGTCGGCCCTCTGGGCGTGGCTCAGCCGCCGAGCCTATGCGGTCTATATCATTCACGCGCCGGTGTTGGTGGGCATCGCACTAGCGATGCGCGGCTGGGTTGCGCCCGCGTTGGTGAAGTGGGGCGTCGTCGGCCTTTTGGCTTGCATCGCTTGCTGGCTGGTGGCCGATCCGCTGGTCCGTTTGCCGGGCGTGCGGCGCGTGGTGTAAGGCGCCGCAGTCAGCATGGGAGTGAGCCAATGGCCCGCCAGCTCGACGATCTGCCCACAACCCGAACCTCTTATCATCCATGAAAGGACTTCTCTCATGCGAAACGGCTTTTCTTTCCGCCTCCTTGCTCTCATCGCACTGCTGTGCGCCCTCGTGGCAACCACGCCGCGGCCGCGCACGGCCCAAGCCGCGCCTGAACCGGCGCGCGTCCCCTGCTGCGGACCGATCGCTCCCGCGGGCGAACGGCTTGCGTCGATTCTCGACAGCATGAATGTGGAGTCCCTGTGGCTGGCGCACGAGCATGTGAACTGGGAGACGGGGGAAGCGGACAGAGACGCCGATTACGAAGGCCCCGGAAACCATTCTCACTGCAGCGCCTTCGTGGCGGCGGCGGCCAAGCGGCTGGGCGTGTATCTTCTCCGCCCGCCGGAGCACGGACAGGTTCTGCTGGCCAACGCGCAGGCCGATTGGCTGGCCGGCGAAGCGGGCGCGCGGGCCGGATGGCGTGCAATATCAGGTATGGAGGAGGCGCAGCGGCTGGCGAACCGGGGAACACTGGTGCTAGTCCTCTACCGCAACCCCGACAGGCATGTGCCTGGGCACATCGCCATCGTTCGCCCGTCGGAGAAGTCGGCCAGGGCGCTCGAAGAGAACGGCCCGGAGATTATCCAGGCCGGCGAGCATAACCACAACAAGACCAACGTGCGAATCGGTTTCGAGAACCATCCTGGAGCATGGCCCGGTGGCGTTCTGTACTACGCGCACGACTTACCGTAGCCATCGCAACGCCGGCTCGCTGCCTCACCGCGGCATATCGCGGTGCAGCGCCTTCACCTGGTAGCCGGCGCGCTTGAGTTCGGCGGCAATCTCCTCGACCATCATCACGCTGCGGTGCTGGCCGCCGGTGCAGCCGAAGGCCACGGTCAAGTAGCTCTTCCCCTCTTCCACGTAGTGCGGCAGCAGGTAAAGCATCAGCTCCTTCACCCGCCCCAGAAACTCGCTGGTCTGCGGAAACCCGCGCACGTATGCCGCCACTTTGGGGTCCAAGCCGGTCAGCTTGCGAAACTCCTCCACAAAGTGGGGATTGGGAAGGAAGCGCACATCGAAAACCATATCCGCGTCCAGCGGAACGCCATTCTTGAAACCAAAGCTCAGGCAGGAGACCAGCAGTTGCCGGGGCTCGTTCTCCCGGCCAAAACGGGCCAGGATGTCGGCGCGCAGCTCGTGGACGTTGAAGTTCGATGTGTCGATCAGCGTATCCGCCACATTGCGAATGGGGTCCAGCAGTTGCCGCTCTTCCACGATGGAGCGCGAGACCGTCTCCGACCGGCCCAGGGGGTGCGGCCGCCTGGTCTCAGAGTAGCGGCGCACCAGCACCGCATCCTGCGCATCCAGAAAGACCACGCGCGTGGAGAGCAGCGTCCTCACGCTCTTCAGAATCTCCGGCAGGCGGTCCAGCGTGGTTCCCTCGCGCACGTCCACCACAATAGCCGCCCGTTCCACGTCGGGTGACTTCTCTACCAGCCGGGCAAAATTGGGCAATAGCTCGAGCGGCAGGTTATCCACGGAGTGAAAGCCCAAATCCTCAAAGGCTTTGAGCGCCGAGGCCTTGCCCGCGCCGGAGATTCCGGTCACGATGACCAGTTCCTTGGCCGGCTTATTCACGGGCTGGGCCGGTTGCTTCTTTCCTCGCGGCGAATCAGCCAGGGGCACAGGTTCTGAAGTGGTCATGGCCAACATGCTACACCAAGGACCGGCCCAAGATGTTTTCACAGGCGTTGAAAAATCAG
>JBEKCX010000029.1:0-14010 GCA_050014655.1 Occallatibacter sp.
AGGGTCAGGGCGCCGGCGGCCGCATTCTCGCCGCGCTCATTGAAGAGGCCGAAGAGCACGGCCTGCAATCCGTTTGCCTCTTTACCCGCATCCCCGACTTCTTCTTCAAGTACGGCTTCCGCACCGTGGAAGACAAGTCCGACCTGCCGGACAAGATCTTCAAGGACTGCCAGAGCTGCCCGCGCCTGGCGCGTTGCGACGAAGTCGCCATGGTCCGCGGCCGTCTCCCCCGTTTCTCCGTCCTCGGTCCCCGGAACGAAGCGCAGCAGCTGGTGCGGCTCTCCGTCTAAGGCATTTGCCGCCCTTGCCCGGCCCTGCCCGCTCTTCCCCGTCTTCTGCTACACTCGCTGCAACTTCGAATCATGCTTTTCAAGGTTCTCAGCGCGGCAGTCTACGGCATCGACGCCAACCTCATCGAGGTCGAGGTGGACTATAGCGGCACGGTTTCCGAGCAGGACCACTTCCACACCGTGGGCCTGCCGGACGCCGCGGTGCGCGAGAGCCGCGACCGGGTGCGCGCGGCCATCAAGAACTCCGGCTACCTGATTCCGCCCACCTTCATCACCATCAACCTGGCGCCGGCCGACATCAAGAAGGAGGGCGCGGGCTTCGATCTGCCCATCGCCCTGGGCATCCTGGGCGCTTATGGCGCGCTCCAGAGCAACGACTTGAGCCGCTTTCTGCTGGTGGGCGAGCTGGGCCTGGACGGCGGCGTGCGGCCCGCGCCAGGCATGTTGCCGGTGGCCATCCTGGCCCGCGAAAAGGGCATTCCCAACCTGATCGTTCCCGCGGCCAACGCCGCCGAGGCCGCCGTGGTGGAGGGCGTGAACGTCTACCCGGTCTCGTCGCTGCTGGACGTGCTGGAGCTGCTCAACAGCCAGGTTGTCGGCGTCGTCCAGCGCGAGCCCTATCACGTGGCCACCGAGGCGCTGCTCAAGGAGCTGCAACACTTCGCTGTGGACTTCAAGGACGTGCGCGGGCAGCAGACGGCCAAGCGCGCCCTCGAAGTGGCCGCTGCCGGCAGCCACAATATTCTCATGATCGGGCCGCCCGGCTCGGGGAAGACCATGCTGGCCAAGCGGCTGCCCTCGATTCTGGCGCCGCTCACCTTTGAAGAAGCCCTGGAGACCACCAAAATCCACTCCGTGGCCGGGGTGCTGGATGCGGCGGCCGGCCTGGTGACGCAGCGGCCGTTTCGCTCGCCGCACCACACCATATCCGACGCGGGGCTGATCGGCGGCGGCATCATTCCTCGCCCCGGCGAGGTCTCGCTGGCGCACAACGGTCTTCTCTTTCTGGATGAGCTGCCGGAGTTTCCGCGCAACGTGCTCGAGGTGATGCGCCAGCCGCTCGAGGATCACACGGTGACCATTGCGCGTGCCTCCATGTCCCTCACCTTCCCGGCGCGTTTCATGCTGGCGGCGGCCATGAATCCCTGCCCCTGCGGCTTCTTCAACGACAAATCCCGCGAGTGCATGTGTACCCCGCCCATGATCCAGCGCTACGTGGCCAAGATTTCCGGCCCGCTTCTCGACCGCATCGACATTCACATCGAGGTTCCAGCGGTTCAGTACAAGGAACTGCGCGGCTCGGCGGCGGTCGAGGGGTCGGCTGAGATTCGCGGCCGGGTGATGGGGGCGCGCGAGCGGCAGCGGCAGCGCTTCAAGAAGGCCGGCGAGAAGATCTATGCCAACGCGCAGATGACCACGCGCCAGATTCGCGTCCACTGCGAGCTGGGCGCCGATGCCGAGCGGCTGCTGGAGCGGGCCATGCAGCAGCAGGGCCTGACCGCGCGCGCCCACGACCGCATCCTCAAGGTGGCGCGGACGATCGCCGATCTGGAAGGCGCCGAGCACCTGACCGTCTCCCACCTGGCCGAGGCCATCCAGTACCGTACCCTGGACCGCAGCTACTGGGCGTGAGCCGGCAGGGAACAGAGGTCCGTTTTTCGGGGATATAGCAGCCTCCCTGCGCGGCCCCCTTGCGCCGGCAACCCAGCGGAAGCCATGCAAATAGAGTCAGTTACGGAACTTGTATGCAGATGTGTATACCATCCTTGTTCCCTGTTCCCTACTCCCTGTTCCCTGCCCTCAAAAAACTGTTGACCTGGATGCCAACTCGTTATACATTCATGAGAGCCATCCACAATGGGCAGATAGCGCAGGGTGATTGTGTGTGCATTTCTGCCGTTTCCCGCATCCTACTTAGGTGAGGCTCATCCGTTGATGCTCCGGCGCCTTTTGGGGACTTCGCCGGGAATGGGAATGCCGGGTGACTGGATTCCCAAGACGGTAAATCGTTTACGCGCTGCGGCATGACGCCTGTTCCATGGCGTGAGATTGTGTGCCAAAATGTTGAACTTGGCGCACAGTTTATACGTCTAAGTCTTGAGGGGTGGAGTTTCGGGGCAGCCGTCGATCGCTTGGCTCCCCTCTGCCGCGCTGGTGATGGCAAGCAATCCCGGCCGGGCGGCAACTTAAGAAGGAGTGATTCGCAATGCGTTCCGATTTGGTATTTGGGGCACTTTCTCATGTGTCCAATCGCTACCAGCTCTGTCAACTGGCTAGCAAGGCAACCCGTAAGCTGCACAAGCCGAACACACGGCTGCAGGACACCACCAATGAAGTCCTGGGCCGCTTTCACAACACCAATCCTGAGTCCGCGACGCCCGTAGAGGCATCCCTCGCTCAGCCGGCCGAGCGGCGCCGCGCCGCCTGAAAACCCCCGCCCGAGGTATATTTAAGTCAGGCAACAGATTCAAGGCGGCTTCCTGTCGCGGGAAGCTGCTCCTGGCTGGAGCTCTGATATTGCCCCTGAAACCGGGAGACTTTTGGGCGCCGCCAGCGCCCCAAGCCGTTTGAACTCCCGGCCGGCCTTTCCCCGGAGCACTTCCTCTTCACGCATCCCCTCACAACCATCCCCCCTTATTGCAGGTGAACATGACCATCGCTGAACTCAAAGAGAAGAACATCACCGAACTGAGCCGCATAGCGCGCACCCTGGAGATCCCGGGCGCCAGCGGCCTTCGCAAACAGGACCTGATCTTCAAGATTCTTCAGGCGCAGAGCGAAAAGGAGGGCCACATCTTTGCCGAGGGCGTGCTGGAGATTCTGCCCGACGGCTACGGCTTCCTGCGCTCGCCCGACTACAACTATCTGCCCGGCCCGGACGACATTTACGTCTCGCCGTCGCAGATTCGCAAGTTCGACCTGAAGACCGGCGACTCGATCAGCGGCAACGTCCGCCCCCCGCACGAGGGTGAGAAGTACTTTGCCCTGGTCAAAATCGAAGCCATCAACTTCGAGTCGCCGGAGGAGACGCGCAATAAGATCCTCTTCGACAACCTCACCCCGCTTTATCCTCAGGAGCGGATCAAGATGGAAACGGTCCGCGAGGGCATCAGCGGACGGGTGATGGACCTGCTGACGCCGGTGGGCAAGGGGCAGCGCGGCTTGATCGTGGCCCCCCCGCGCACCGGCAAGACGATGCTTTTGCAGTCCATCGCCAACTCCATCTCCACCAACCACCCCGAAGTCGTTCTGATTGTGCTGCTTATCGACGAGCGCCCGGAAGAAGTGACGGATATGCAGCGCTCGGTAAAGGGCGAGGTAATCAGTTCGACCTTCGATGAGCCCGCGGCCCGCCACGTGCAGGTGGCCGAGATGGTCATCGAGAAGGCCAAGCGGCTGGTGGAGCACAAGCGCGACGTGGTGATTCTGCTGGATTCGATCACCCGCCTGGCCCGCGCCTACAACACCATCGTGCCCCCGTCGGGCAAGGTGCTGTCGGGCGGCGTGGACTCCAACGCCCTGCAGCGGCCCAAGCGCTTCTTTGGCGCGGCGCGCAAGATCGAAGAGGGCGGCTCGCTCACCATCATCTCCACCGCGCTGGTCGATACCGGCTCGCGCATGGACGAGGTCATCTTCGAGGAGTTCAAGGGCACCGGCAACATGGAGATCATCCTCGACCGCAAACTGGTGGACAAGCGCGTCTTCCCGGCCATCGACATCCAGCGCTCCGGCACCCGCAAGGAAGAGCTGCTCATCCCCAAGGAGGATCTGCAGCGCATCTTCGTTCTGCGCCGGGTGCTGAACCCGCTCTCGCCGGTGGAGGCCATGGAGCTGCTGATTGCCCGCCTGGAGAGGGTCCGCAACAACGCCGAGTTCCTGCAGAATATGAATCAGTTGTAGGCTGTCGGACTCCGCGCTCAGAAAACCGGCCTTGATCTCTGATCTCTGATCCTCGCCACGGCGAGCCTTCGGCCTGATCCCTGATCCCTGCCCCACAGTGATAGCCTCAAGACTGATGACAAAGCCGTCTAAGGTGGATTCTCTGGTGATGGGCGCGGGCGTTGCCGGCCTGCGCGCGGCCATCGAACTGGCCCGCTTCGGCGAGGTTCTGGTGGTCACCAAGGAGTCGCTTGGCGAGTCCAACACCCACTACGCGCAGGGCGGAATCGCCGTCGCCATGGAGGGCGACGAGGACGTTGCGCTCCATCTGGAAGACACCGTAAACGCCGGCGATGGAATCGTTTACCGCCCCGCCGCCCAGGCCCTGGTAGCCGAGGGTCCGGTGCGCGTGGCGGAGCTGATCGAGTGGGGCGCGAGCTTCGACGAGGAGGCCGGCAAGCTGCTCCGCACCCGCGAAGGCGCTCACTCCCTGCCCCGCATCCTGCACTGCAACGGCGACGCCACCGGCGCTGAGATCAGCCGCTCCCTGGTCGCCTTTGCCCGCGTCCACAGGCGCATTCGCTTTGCCGAGTGGACCATGGTCACCGGCCTGCTGGTCGCTGACGGGCGCGTGGTTGGCGCCGATCTGGCCAGCGCCGACTCCTTCGCCCACAACCGTAAGCCGAACCGAATCCACGCGCGCGCCGTCCTTATTGCCGCCGGCGGCGCCGGGCAGGTCTACTCCGACACCACCAATCCCATCGTCGCCACCGGCGACGGCATCGCGCTGGCCGCCCAGGCAGGAGCCGACCTGGCCGACATGGAGTTCTACCAGTTCCACCCCACCGCGCTCTCGCTCGCCGGCGCTCCCCGCTTCCTGCTCTCCGAGGCCCTGCGCGGCGAGGGCGCCTACCTGCGCAACGACCGCGGCGAGCGCTTCATGGAGCGCTATCACCCGCTGGTCGAACTGGCCCCCCGCGACGTGGTGGCCCGCGCCATTGCCCGCGAAGGCATGGGCGTGGAGTCCGGCCAGATTCGCCCGGTCTATCTCGATATGCGCCACATCCGGGGCATCGATCTGCGCCAACGCTTTCCCGGCATCACGGCCTTCCTGGCCCAGCACTCGCTCGACCTGGCCCGCGACCTCATCCCCGTGCGCCCTGCGGCGCATTACCTGATGGGCGGCATCAGGACGGATTTGACGGGCCGGACCACCCTGCCCGCCCTCTACGCCGCCGGCGAGGCCGCCTGTACCGGCGTCCACGGCGCCAACCGCCTGGCCTCCAATTCGCTGCTTGAGGGTCTGGTCTTCGGAGCTCGCGCCGCCCAGGCCATGCTGGCCGACGATCTGCCTTTCGCGCCTGCCGAAGCCCCGGCGTTGGTCCCCATCCCCTTGTCCAGCGGCGAGGAGCAATTCGTCGAGAGGCTCATCGCCGGGCTGCAAGCCTCCATGTGGGCCAACGCCGGCCTGCTGCGCCAGGAGTCCACGCTGCGCGAGGGTATGGCTGCCCAGGCCGCCTGCGCGGCCGCTCTGGCCGAACTTGCCGACCAAGGGAAGGGAAGCCGCCGCCTTGCCGAGGCGCAGTCCATGAGCCGCGTGGCCCACGCCATCCTGCTCTCGGCTTTGGCCCGCGCCGAAAGCCGCGGCGCACACTTCCGCAACGACTATCCCCAGCGCGACGACCAGCGCTTTCTCAACCATTCCATCCTGAAAAGCGATGGGCGGGTCGTCTTCGAGAAGTGGTAGGAGAGAGAGATTGGGGGAAGGAAACGGGGGAAGGCCCGCCTCATCCGGCATCTCGCGGATTCACAAGGGATTGGCGCTCTACCATTCCTGCGTTCTTCCCCAGAATCGTCGGGCGCTCGCCTTAGCGAACCCCGTGCCTGCGTTCTGAGCGAAGGAGAGAACCGCTGGAGAGCCGCCGCCCCTAGGCGGCCTGGCCAAGGCGCAATGTGTGGCGCTGCGGAGCGCCCTGGCGTACAACATCCTGCACTTCGCTGCCGCGTTGCTCGGATGAAGCCGAGCGGAACCGGAAAAAAGCGGCCACCGGCAGCGAGCTTCGCCAACTGCGGCGCTCTTGAGCGCCGCACTGCCCACCCACGGGGAGGCCAAACCGCTAAGAAGGCAAGCCTCGCTATCGCTTGGAAACGAGAACCTTGATCTAGTCACAGCCTCTGAGCGTCCTTGGCCGGGCGGCCGTCGTCAAACGTGTTGCTCATCACTGCAAAGTCACTTGGAGTGGGACGACCGTGAAGTGGGACGGTCCGGCCTCCCTCGCGGGTCGCGGGTTCAGGGGAGAACCCCTATGAACGCAAGCCATATCTCCAATCGCCGGGATTTTCTCAAGGGTGCTCTCGCGGGCGCCGCGGGGCTGCGGGTGAGCGCCGGCGCGGGAGTGCTGGCAGCGGCGGAACAAAGCGCCGTAGCCGCAAAATCCAAGGTTGTGATTGCCCGCGACGCCCTGTTGCGCGGCACGGGTTCCGCAGTGGATTCGGGCCGGATGCTGAGCCTGCTCGATCGCGCCATGCAGACGCTCTTCGACCGCGACCATCCCATCGAGGCGTGGAGGAAGCTGGTCCATCCCGGCGAGACGGTGGGACTCAAGGTGAACACACTGGGCGGGCGCGGAATCTCCACAAGCCTCCAACTGGTGGAAGCCGTCTGCGAGCGGTTGCAGGAGGCCGGAGTCAAGGCTGGCGACATCGTGGTGTGGGACCGCAACAGCGAGGAGCTGGAGCGCGCGGGGTTCCATCTGTCGATAGATGGAAACCGCGTTCAATGCTACGGCACCGACCGGATCGGGTACGAAGAAGATCTGGCGGCGTACGGCAGCGTGGGAAGCCGGCTCTCGAAGATTCTGACCCAGCGCTCGGGGGTTCTTATCAATCTTCCGGTGCTGAAGGACCACGACGGCGCGGGCGTGACCATCGCTCTGAAGAATATGTACGGCGCGATTCACAACCCCAACAAGTACCATCCCAACGGCTGCAATCCGTACGTCGCCGACCTGAACATGCTGCCGGAGATCCGAAGCAGGATGCGGTTGACTATCTGCGATGCGACCACGGCGATGTACGAAGGCGGACCAGCATTCAAGCCGGAGTTCAGTTGGAAGCACAATGCGCTGCTCGTGTCGCAGGATCCCGTGGCTCTCGATTACACGGGCTGGCAGATCGTTGAGCGCAAGCGGGCCGAGAGTGGATTGAAGACGCTGGAAGCCGAAGAGAGAGCGCCCCGCTACATTGCCACGGCGGCCGATGCCGAGCATCGACTGGGCACGAACGATCCCCGCAGGATTACGACGGTCGAGGTATAGCCGGGGCGAATCGGAGGTTCGATATGTCTTGTGGACTGGATGTACTGAAAGACGCAAGCCCCGCATTCCGCGCCGAACCGGGCCAGCTTTGCCGGCCGCTCGGCCGCCGGTCGTTTCTAAAGTGCGCGCTGGCCTCGGGAGCGGCGCTGGGCTTGAGCGAACTAGCCCGGCCTGCGTCGGGCGCCGGCCAGCAGCAGCAGGACGATTCGCGATTTGTGGTTGAAGCGAAGTTCTATCAGAAGCTGCCGAACCGGAAGATCAAGTGCAAGCTCTGTCCGCGCGAATGCACGGTGGGAGACAAGGAGCGCGGTTACTGCGGCGTGCGCGAGAATCGCGGCGGAGTGTACTACTCGGTGGTTCACTCGCGGGTGTGCGCGGCGCACGTCGATCCCATCGAGAAGAAGCCGCTCTTCCACTATCTGCCGGGGACGACGGCTTTCTCGCTGGCCACGGCCGGCTGCAACGTGAACTGCAAATTCTGCCAGAACTGGGATATCTCGCAGTCGCGCCCGGAGGAGATTCCCGCCGACTACGCGCCCCCGCAGAAGATCGTCAACCTGGCCAGGCAGTACAGTTGTCCGACCATCGCCTACACCTACAGCGAGCCGGTGGTCTTCGCCGAATTCCTGATGGACACCGCCGATGCCGGTCACCAGGCAGGCGTGCGCAGTATTGTTGTCTCCAACGGCTACATGCAGGAGGAGGCGCTGAAAGAGGCCTACGGAAAGATGGACGCGGTGAAGATCGATCTCAAGGCCTTCACCGAGTCGTACTACCGGGATGTGGTTACCGGGCAGTTGAAGCCGGTGCTGGAATCGCTGGTCACGCTAAAGAAGATGGGCAAGTGGACGGAGATCGTCTACCTGGTGGTGCCCGAACGCAACGACGGCGACCAGGAGTTTCGCGGCCTGGCGCAGTGGATCAAGGCCAACCTGGGCGCGGATGTGCCGCTGCACTTCACGCAGTTCCATCCGGAGTACCTGCTGAAAAACCTGCCCATCACGCCGGTTCCGACGCTGGAGCGCGCCAAGGCCATTGCCGACGCCGAGGGCCTGCACTACGTTTATATCGGCAATGTGCCGGGGCATCCGGCGCAGAATACTTACTGCCCGCAGTGCCGGCGCATGCTGGTGGAGCGCGTGGGATTCACGGCCAGCAATGTGCTCATCGAAAAGGGTAGCTGCCCATTCTGCAAGCATCCGATTCCCGGCGTCTGGCACACATGAGGGTGGCGAGGAGGTTTGGCAAATGAACGTGAAGAGGAGTTGCAAGATGTGTTGGCTGACAGCTCAGATCGTCGCGCTAATGGCGGTGGCGCCCTTGCAGCATGTGCGCGCCGCGGACCCAGTGAAGGTGAGGGAAGCCGGAGTAGCCGGCGGGTTCTATCCGGCCAATCCCAAGGAGCTTACGGCCATGATCGACGAAATGCTGGCCAAGGCCACGCCGCCGCCGATCAAGGATCCGATTCTAGCCGTGGTTGCGCCGCACGCCGGCTATCAGTACTCCGGTCCGGTGGCCGCTTACACCTATGCGGAGCTGAAGGGGCGCAAGTTTTCGCGCGTGGTGGTGATTGCTCCGTCGCACTACGAGGCCTTCGACTTCACATCGGTCTATGACGGCGACGCCTACGCAACGCCGCTGGGCAACGTGCAGGTGGACAAGGCCTTTGCGCGGCAGTTGGTCAAGATGAGCTCGACCATGCAGCTCTCCAGCCGGGGGCACGATGCCACTTCCGCAGGCGCCGAGCACGCCATCGAAGTGCAGTTGCCGTGGTTGCAGCGGGTGCTGGGCAACTTCGAGCTGGTCCCTATTGTGATGGGCGATCAGAGTTACGAGAGCAGCCGCGCGCTGGGAGTGGCCCTGACCAAGCTGATCCAGAGCGACAGCAAGGGCAGTGAGACGCTGGTTCTGGCCAGCTCCGATCTGTCGCACTACCATCCCTACGACGAGGCCGTTACCATCGACCACAAGACGCTGAATGCGCTCCAGGCGTGGGACTACTTCAGCATGTCGCGCAACTTTCAGTCGCGGATATGGGAAGCCTGCGGCGGCGCGCCCATCGTGGCCGCGATGATCTACGCCGAGCGCATGGGAGCCAACCGGGCCATGGTGCTGAAGTATGCGAATTCAGGCGACGTTACAGGCGACCGTTCGCGCGTGGTCGGCTACAGCGCGGATGTCTTTGTCAAGGCTCCGAGCGGCGCGGCGGCGGAGACTCCGTTCTCGCTGAGCGAGCCGGAGAAGAGCGAGTTGCTGGCGCTGGCGCGCAAATCGGTGGAGTATATGGTTCAAAAGCAAAACCCCTATGAGCCGGAGGCCAGCGCAAGCCAGGCGCTGAACCAGGAGCGCGGCGCCTTTACAACGCTGAAGAAGGCGGGCGCATTGCGAGGCTGCATCGGCTACACCTCGGCGGTCAAACCTCTCTACATGACGGTGCGCGATACGGCCACGCTGGCCGCGATCCGCGATCCGCGCTTCCAGCCGGTCCAGGCTTCGGAGCTGCCGCTGCTCGACTATGAGATCTCCGTGCTTTCGCCGCTGCGCCGCGTCACGGACATTCAGCAGATCAAAGTGGGCGAGCACGGCTTGCTGATGAAGAACGGCGACAGCGAGGGCCTGCTGCTGCCGCAGGTGCCGGTGGAGCAGAAATGGGACCGGCAGACGTTTCTGGAGCAGACCTGCGCCAAGGCGGGCATGAGCCCAGGCTGCTGGAAGGAGGATGACACCGACATCTTCAGCTTCACAGCGGTGGTCTTCGGCGAGCACAAGCCATAGGGGCGCCCTGGCGATGGCGCCGTTCCCAGGCCGGCGGCCATCCGGCCGAAACCGCTGCTTGTTGCGTGCCTTGCTATCCGCGCTGCGGATGCGCACAGTTTTGGGCCGCCCCGTTTTTGCTACGAATGACTGAGATCGCAGCCGAGGGAGAAGCGCAAAGCGGCACAGATAGCGTTCATTCGCCGAGGACTCAGCTGGGCCACGCGCTTACCCAATCGATCCTGGGAGACGGTGACCGCATTGTGCAGGTTCACCGCGCAGGCCGCCTTCATGCCATCTTCTTCATTCAAGACAACCTCAGACGGCACGCCACGAATCGCGGACGTAATGGGCGCGACGGTTACAGTCGAGAGATAAGCAATGGCGCTCGAACGAGTGAGAACCACCACCGGCCTGTTCTTGTCGGGCGGGGCAAAGTTGTACAGGCGAACATCTCCTCGGACTATTCTGCCGGCCATGCCGCCTCCGCTTCCCAAAGGCGGGATTCATCGTGCGCCAGTTGCAGCCGCGAGTAACCCTCGCGGTCGCTTTCTTCCAAGGCGCGCACTTCCAATCTCCGGAGATGTTCCCGCAGCGCTTCGCGCACGAGCGCGGAACGATTCCGTTTCATCCGGCGCGCAGCTTGGTCGGTGGCGCGCAGCAGTTCCATATCAAGAACAATCTGGACGGTTTCCATATGTCGACTCTATTCCACAGTATACTCCACATACCGGTGTCGAGCCGCCCGCGCGGCCAACAGCGCCGGCGCCAGGTTGATGGCGGCGGCGAGCCACGCGGTTCTCCAGAATCCAAAGACCGGGATGAGGTAGGTGCTTAGCAGGAGCGCGCCCGCGCATCCGCCCAGCAAGTCGATGGCGTAGAGCGCGCCCAGGCCAGCCCGGCCGCCGGCGTCATGAAGATAGATTTCGTTCGCGATGGGGAACTGATAGCCGCCCAGCACTCCACAGAGAGCGGCCAGAGCGGGGAAGGCAAGCTGCGCCGCCAGACCGGTGGCCGCTACTCCGCTGGCCGCGGCGAGCAGGCCGGCCACGAAGATTAGCGCTGGAGCGGAGAGAGCGAGCAGAAACTGGTTGGCCGCCAGTGCGCGGCAGGGAGCAGGATTGCCGCGGCCGGCGCGGCGAAGGCCAAGCCAGCTTCCCAAGGCGATGCCCGCCATGCCCAGCCCGATGAGAATGGCGAGCTGCGAGTAGACGTAGCCGTAGATGGATTGGAAGGCCAGCAGCACGAAGATCTGCAGAGCGATGAGCGTGAAGCCGGTGGCGGCGGTGCAGCAAGCCGCGGCAGAGCGGGCGCGGCGCTGGCGAGAGCCCACGAACGCCAGCAGAATCGTCGCCATCGCCAGCGGAAGAGAAACGGCGGCGACGACGCGCTTGAAGCCGGTGTGCGCGGCGGCCTGGAACCAGTGGGAGTAGCCGCCCTTGAACTGCGCGCTCCAGAGCACGATATCGAAGTAATAGGCGATGGGCGCGAAATCGCGATTGACGGGCGTGGAAGCGAGCGGCTGAAGCTGCTCGTGAACCTGCGCCATGCGATCCGGCATCATGCGGAAGGGAATGAAGTATTCGCGCACGTACTTCGTCTGCAGATGACGCTCGCGCAGCCTGGCCATCAGAATCTTCGGGTCTTCGGTCAGCACGTCGGGGCTGGTGGAGGCGAAGAAGTGGATGGTATCGCCGGGGATGACGGCCACGTAAGGAAAGACTTCCTTGAGGGTGCGCTGGATGCAACGCAGAAACTCCGCCAGGTTGGGGCTGATGGTCTCTTCCGAGGAGCGCAGTTGGAAGGCCAGCACTCCGCCGGGCGCGAGATGGTCGCGCGCGGAACGAAAGAACTCGACGGTATAAAAGCGGTTCAGTTGCGCGGTCTGCGGGTCGGGCACGTTGAGGACGATGGCGTCGAAGCTGCGTCCGGCCGTCTTGAGATAGGAGCGCCCATCCGCGTAGTGCAGATGCACGCGCGGGTCCGCGGACCAGGCGGCCGACTCGGCGGGAAAGAACTGCCGCGCCACAGCGATGAGCGCGGGGTCCAGCTCCACATAGTCGACGCGCTCGACGGTGGGATGCTTGAGCGCCTGGGCAATGCCGCCGCTGATGCCGCCGCCGATCAGAAGAATATCTCGGGGCGCGGGATGCTCGAGCAGCGCGTAGTGAACGGCCTCTTCGGCGGCGGCCTCGTCGGGCGCATTGGCAAGCAGCGTGCCGTTGTCGTAGATGCTGCGCAGATTGCCGGTCTCGATCACCGCCAGGTTGCCGTAGATGGAGTTTCGCGATCCCGCCAGATGGAAGCCTCGCCACAAGCGCGCCTGTGCTGAGCGCTCCAGCATCGGCGCGGCGTAGGCAAGCAGGAAGATGGAGGCGAGCACCGCCGCCGCGCCCACGGCCCACGCCCGCCGGCGGCTCATGCGCAGCAACAGGAGCGCGACCATGCCCAGGTTGAGGAGCGCGACGAGGGCGGCAATCTGAAAGGGATCGAGGAAACGCAGCAGCACGAGACTGGCCAGAATCCCGCCCAGGCCGGAACCGGCGGCCTCAAGCAGGTAAGCCGAGCCAACGGCAGCGCGAGCGGGGACGGCGCGCTCGGTCGCGACCATCCGCGCCGCGGCCGCAAAGAGCGCACCTGAAACGATGCAAAAGACGCTTAGGCAGACCAGAGAAGCCAGCAGCATGGGCAGCGGGCCGACCAGTTCTCCCGGCACGGTTTGAAAGAAGGACTTGGCCGCGCGCAATGCCCACAGCGTCGGCAGCAGACTCACGACGAGCAGGCATTCCAGCGCGGCCACTGCGCGGCGGGCGCTGCCTATTGCACTCCGTTGCAGGCCGCCGATCGCGCTGCTGCCGGCAGCGGTCCAAAAGAGCCAGGCAGCCAGCATGATTCCCAGCGAAATCTCGTTGCCGTTGAAGACGACGATGAGCTCGCGCATGAGAACGATCTGGGCCGTCACCGCGCTGAATCCGATCAGCGCCAGGGCGGCCGCGACGGCGGGCGCAGGTTGCGGCGAGCGGGGCCTTGCGACGGACTGTATAGGCGCATCCACCAGAAGGGAATTAGAAGCCTGTTGCTGCTGAAAAGCAAGGGCTGCTATGCAGGTTTCAAAGCTATTGGTAGTTTCCAATCAGGACGAAGGGCGCCCAATAAAAGGGGTGGGAGTAACCGGCATCCTGAGACGCAGGCGTCGCATCTTCGACGGCTTGAACGCCGCGGCCGCTTCCACCATGAGGGGACGCAGCCGGCCCGCGCAGAAAGGCAAGCTGGGCCTGGCGTAGCGCCTCCGCCTTGCCGTCGGCGGGGTGCGCCACCCATCGCGCGTAGAAGTCGCTCATGATGCGGCTGGTGCTGGCATCGTTCACATCCCACAGCGTGGCCAGCACGGCTTCAGCATCCTTCTGCTGGGCGATCATGCCCAGGCTGTCCATCTCCAGGCCGTCCTTGGCCACATCGCCCTTGGCTGTGCTGCAGGCCGAAAGGGTCAGGAGCCGCGTGCCATGAAAGCTGACGGTCGAGTCCTCCAGCCTGGAGAGAGTGAGCGGATACCCATCCGGATCGCCGGCGCTTTCTCCGCCCAGCATCAGGTAGGGCTCCGTTCCGCTCCCACTTTCCAGCACGAAATGGCTGGCAATGTGGACCACGGGGAAGGTCGATCCCGCGCCCAGCTCGGTCTTCAAAGCCGCGTAAGTGAAGCGATCGTTGGGCAGCAGGATTCCATCCATGGGGCCATGGGATTCAGGCACGGCGGGGTCGCGCGCCACGGC